>DAOURD010000095.1:0-5787 GCA_030625295.1 Desulfobacterales bacterium
ACAATAAAGAGAAGGGCAGAAAACATGGCTAAAAGGGCCTTTTCCCTAAGGTCTTTTCCCACCTGAGGGCCCACCATTTCCACACGACGCACTTCCGCCTTGTTTTGGGGATATGCAGTCTCAAGCGTCTGTTTGAGCCCAGAGGCAAGACTTTCCAGTGCCTCGGTCGATTTAGCTGCCCTGATCAAAAACTCATGCTCCTTCTTTTCTCCGAATCCCTGGACCGAAGTGATACCCAGATCGATTGATCTGAGAGCGTTCTTGATGGTTCCGGGCTCGATTTCTTCTGAAAACTTGACCTGGACCAGTGTTCCGCCGGCGAAGTCGATCCCGTACCTGGGCCCCCCTTTTATGACCAGCGAAATGATGCTGATAGCGATGAGGATCAGGGACCCTACAAAGGCGATTTTTCTTTTTCCTATAAAATCAATGTTTATGTCAGGTTTGATGAATTGCATTTAGATACTCAGACGATTTATGCGTCGCTGAAAAATCAGATAGTCAAAGATCAATCTTGTAACCACAATAGCCGTAAAGAGGCTGGCCAGGATGCCAATACTGAGGGTGACGGCAAAGCCCTTTATTGGTCCTGTTCCAAATTGAAAGAGGACCAGGGCTGCAATGAGGGTGGTTACATTGGCGTCCAGGATAGTCATTGTAGCTCTGGCGTAGCCGGCATCCACGGCAGCTCTGGGGGTCTTGCCCAGCCGAACCTCCTCCCGAATACGTTCAAAGATGATGACATTGGCATCCACAGCCATACCAATGGTGAGGATGACTCCCGCCATGCCCGGCAGCGTGAACGTTGCCTGAAAGAAAGCCAGACCGGCTGCAATCAAAATGATGTTCAGAAAAAGGGCTGTATCTGCGATGATACCGGCCCCTTTATAATAGATTACTATGAACAGAACCACAAGGATGCCGCCGACCCACATGGAAAGGAGCCCTTTTTCGATCGAATCCCGGCCCAGGGAAGGCCCAACAGTGCGTTCTTCAAGAATCTCGACCGGGGCAGGCAGGGCACCGGCCCGCAGCACGATGGCCAGGTCCCTGGCCTCTTCGGTGGTGAAATTGCCAGTAATGCGCGCTTCGCCTCCGCTGATTTTCTCCTGGATGACCGGGGCTGAGTAGATGTGGCCGTCCAGCACGATGGCAAGGCGTTTTTTCACGTTAGCTTCAGTAATCCGTTCAAAGAGCCGGGCCCCCTTTTTGTCAAAGTCCATGGAAACATAGGGTTCACCAAATTGGGAGTCGATTTGAACCCTGGCATCCGTCAAGTACTCGCCGGTGAGACAGGTTCGTTTTTGGATCAAAAACGGGGTCTTTGTGGTACGCCTTGTGACCTTGTCTTCGCTGATTTGATAAAGGATCTCATCACCTGGCGGGATCTTCCCTTTCAGAGCCTCCTGAACATCATGGTCCTCATCCACCAGCTTGAATTCCAGGAGGGCTGTCTGTCCGATCAGGTTGATGGCCCTTTGAGGGTCCTTGATGCCCGGGAGCTGGACCAGGATGCGGTTTTCCCCCTGGCGACGTATGTCGGGTTCGCTGACGCCAAACTGGTCAATGCGGTTTCGGATGGTTTCCATGGCCTGTTTAGAGGCCATCTCTTTTATATACTTGACTTCCTGATCAGGTAGATCGAGCCGGACAACAACACCTTCATCCTCAGGGGTTCTGGATACGAGCCGCAGCCACGCGAATTCCTTGTCAAGCATCTTGTCAAAAGCCTCGATGTTTTGCTCGTTCAGTATGCGGACCGATATTTGAATCTCTTTTACCCGGTCAAGGTCCCCATATCGAACGCCAGCCTTTTTCATGGCATCCCGGAGCTCTTGAACGGTGCGCTCTATTCTGTTTTCAACTGCTTTTTGGGTTTGAACTTCCAGGACAAGGTGCATGCCCCCCTGAAGATCGAGCCCTAGATGAATCTTTTCGGTGGGAAGGATACCAAGAGTCCTCCACCAGTTAGGGAGGCTGGAGCAGACCGACGGCACAACATACACCAATGCCAGTACCACGAGCGCGACAACGAGAAACAGCTTCCACTTAAGTTGCCTCAATTCGTTACTCCTTGGGATTTTCGCTTTGCGCCAACCCTGCGATGTTGCTGCGTCCTACCTTTACACGCACCTTTTCTGAAATCTCAAGCGTCACAACCGTGTCGGTGAGCCCCGTGATCCGTCCGTATAGACCGCCACTTGTGATCACGCGATCGCCCTTTTTGATGCTGCCGAGCATCTGGCGATGCTGTTTCTGTTTCTTTTGCTGGGGTCGTATCAAAAGGAAATAGAATATGACAAACATCAGGATCAGTGGGGCGAAAGCCCCGAATCCGCCACCCTCTCCGGATGTGCCCCCTCCCGTGCCCATAGCATAAACAATGTCGATCAAGATAAATACCTCCTTTGTTGTATTGGTTAGTGTCTGACATAAAACCTTGCTTTTGTCATTCAAAAACACGAAATCCGAAACACGAAATCCGTGATGTCCTCAAGGCGTCAGCCGCAAACAATGACCAAAATACAAATGTTCAAATGACAAAAATATTGAGTTTCCAATATCTTAGTTTGTGTAATTTTGTCATTTGATATTCGGGTTTATTGAAAAACGCGGGCAAAGATAGTGTTCACATACCTTAGCTGGGCCTTTACATCAAAGAGTGTTTCAATATCCTGGGGTTTCAAGTAATTTCGAATATCCGAATCATTAAGGACAAGTTCTTTAAAGTCCTTTTTTTTCTTCCACGCTTGCATGGCATGTTTTTGAACCATGTTATACGCTGCTTGCCGGCTTACACCTTGCCTGGCTAAGGCAAGGAGTATCTGCTGAGAAAAAATAAGCCCTCGGGTGAGTTCCAGGTTTTGCTGCATGCGCTTGGGGTAGACGACCAGGTTGCGTATGATTTCTGTCATGCGGCTCAGCATGTAGTCAACCAAAATAGTGCTGTCAGGGATGATTACCCTTTCCACAGAAGAATGGCTGATGTCTCGCTCATGCCAAAGGGCCACGTTATTCAATGCGGCAGACGCATTGGAGCGCACCAGCCTTGCCAGGCCGGAAAGATTTTCTGATGAGACCGGGTTGCGTTTGTGTGGCATGGCAGAAGAGCCCTTTTGCCCTTTTGAAAAAAATTCCTCTGCTTCCAGGACTTCTGTCCTTTGAAGGTGCCGAATTTCCACTGCCATTTTCTCCATGGTCGAGGCGATGATGGCCAACGTGACAAAATACTCGGCATAACGATCTCGCTGGATGATCTGTGTGGAGACAGGAGCAGCCTTGAGCCCCAGTTTTCGACACACGTAAGCTTCCACTTTTGGCGAGGTGTTGGCAAAGGTGCCAACGGCTCCTGAGATTTTACCCACGCTGACGGTTTCCATCGCCTGTTCCATTCGCCTGCGGTTTCGGCGCATCTCATCGTACCACAGGGCCAGCTTGAGACCAAAGGTGATCGGTTCGGCGTGGATGCCATGAGACCGGCCCACCATAACGGTGTCTTTGTGAACGATGGCCTTTTTTTTCAAGGTGGCCAGCAAACGGTCACAATCTTTCAAGATGATCTTGGATGCCTGGCGCAGCCTGACTGCCATAGCCGTATCCAGAATATCCGAAGACGTGAGGCCTAAGTGTATATACCGTGCATCCGGGCCAACGGTCTCTGCCACATTGGTCAAAAAGGCGATCACATCGTGCTTGGTTTCGGCCTCAATGGCCTCGATCCTTTCAATGGAAAAATGCGCTTTCTTGCGGATGTTTTGTGCTGCCCTCCTGGGGATTTCGCCGGTTTTTGCCAGGGCATCACAGACCAAAATCTCCACCTGAAGCCACGTCCGGAATTTGTTTTCCTCCGTCCATATGCGCCCCATGGCCTCACGTGTATATCGTTTGATCATAACGTCTCCGAATTGAACCACTCATTGAAACTACAGGTCTTCTGGTGGCAATCAATCTATCCCTGTCAGATGCAATGATGGAGTGTTGGAGTGTTGGAGTAATGGATAGTAAAAGCGAAAAAAACCATTTTCCTATTCCTTTAAACCCATCACTTAAACCCATCACTCCAGTACTCCACTACTCCACTACTCCACTACTCCATCACTGCAATTGGGGCGAAGCCCCCTATTGTACAGCCGGCAACCACAGAGTCTCTCCGTCAAACTCGATTCGATTGACGTCTTTGTAATCAATTCTGTCCAGGAGGGCAAATACGCGATCCATATTGTACACAACTATCTTGCTCAAGGGATAAATAAGATGTAGATCAGTGTCGAGTGTACGCTCCTTGAGATTATAGATGTGAACCAGGTTTTCTGAAAACTTCAAGATCTTGCCCACGCCGGAGCTGTAGCCCAGACGGTCCGGCTCGTCAGCCAAAGGGGAAAGGTGTATTCCCTTGTGGTCATAATAGTCGCTTAGCAGGTTAAAGTGTATGTCCCATATGTTCTCGGCGGGCTGAACTACATGAATCCCGAACGTATCCTGCTCTCTGGACGTTGTTTCGGCCACCAGATCCGTTTCCAGGATCTCTCCCAGCTTGAGTCGCACCTCATCCAGGATTTTCTGCATGCGAACGGTCTCTTTTCCCACCTTGATCGACTCGTCCGGCTTAACGATCATGTCGATGCTTTTGTCAACGCCATACAGCGCCTTGCGTTTTTCCATTAAGGCAGTCAATGCCTTATCGCTCTTTTCTGTTAGCTTGTCGTAGTCAATGACCTTCTCAGAAGGAATGGGCATCCTCTTTTCTAAACCAGGAGAAAGCGCACCCTCGGGTTGTTTTGTGGGTTCTTCGGGTCGCGTCAAAACAAGCCAAAGTCCAATCCCCATCAAGACGATGCAACAAGCAGCTATAAACATATGCTTGCCCATCTTAGACGGCTTTGCATGTGGTGAAATTCCGTCAGCCACGGGGGCTTCCTCCTTCAACCATAACCCGGACAAGCCGGAAAATACGAAATTCGAATACCCGCCTGCCAACGCCTGAGACAGCATTCAGCTTATGTGCCGGCATCTCTGGCAATGGCGGGCAGGTCGAAATTCGAAACAAATTCGAATGACAAAAATATCAATGACCAAAACATAAAGACACAGGGCTAAACTCCTTTTGTTTGTTTTGAATTTTGATATTGTTTCGGATTTCGATATTCGGATTTTCACAACAGATATTGCGTTTCGTCAACATGTTAACTTGCCGAAATCGAACTTAGAACTTATGAGACACAGCACTATGGTGGATCTATGCCGGAAGAAATGATCCCGGTCTTAACGAGGGCTGAAATAGCGAAGAAGGTCAAATCCCTGGCAGAACGCATTTCAGAAGATTACGCGGGAAAGGAACTTATTGCCATTGGCGTCCTAAAGGGCGCCTTTATTTTCCTGGCCGACCTGGTCCGCGAGCTTACCATTCCAGTCCAGGTTGATTTTGTCCGCCTGGCAAGTTACGGTTCCAACACAACATCCTCCGGGACCATCCGGATCACCAAAGAAACTGAGCTTGATATAAGGAATCGGGATGTTCTGATTGTTGAAGATATTGTCGATTCTGGCCTGACTATTGCATTCCTTCTGGAGCACCTCAAATCATTTTCTCCAAAATCGGTTAAGGTGTGTGGGTTTGTCGACAAGAGAGAACGACGTGAGGTGCAAGTTCCCATCGATTATGTAGGTCTTATAGTTGAGCATGGATTTTTGGTGGGATACGGGCTCGATTTTGATGAAAAATATCGCACCTTGCCGGCTATTTACCGGATAGGATCATAGATGAAAGGAGTTCACCATGATCGTAAC
>DAOURD010000326.1:0-3126 GCA_030625295.1 Desulfobacterales bacterium
GCCTTTGGATTGTCCGAACCCACAAAGACGACCCTTGCATCTATTCGGTTCGACTCGGAAGCATCGATGATGGCCTGCAGATTGGTTCCGCCTCCTGAGATCAGCACACCAACACGAGTCTTGTGAGCCATGAATGAATGACTACCAGCAGGTGTTGAGCCTGTCAATAGGAATAGAGGCCGGGGATTTTTTTGCCTTGACTTTGAACCTGTTAGAATCTAAAATTTTTTCATGCAAAGTCACCGACTTGCGCGTCTTCTGCGAATCATTGTTGAGGTCAGAACACAGCCCGACAGGCTGCCTGATCAAATCGCGAAAGACCTTGGAATATCTACCAGACAATTCTACTATGACCGAAATCAGCTTGCACAAATGGGGTTTCGGTTTTCACGTGAAAAAGGCCGCTTCACTATCCTTAGCGATCCTGTGGTCACCATTGGGAAGCTCCCCCTCAGCGAACTCCTGGCACTTGTCTTGGCTACCCGCCATCTGTTTGCCACCAGGGATTTTTCGGTCGTCCGGCGCGCCCTTAAAGGGCTTTGCAACATCATTGATCACCTCCCCGAGTCCCATAAACAGCTTTTGAGGTCTGTCATCCAGGATGTTATCATCAAAGACGGCTTTGACTGCAGGCCCGACATCCTTGAAGACATCATGCGCGCGGTTGACGAAAAGAGGCGTATCCTGGTGCACTTTCGGCATGGTGCTCCCGGGAGCCGAACCGCACTGGACCCATTTGCGCTCTGTTTTGTGCAGTCCAAGCTATTCTTGGACGCCTATGCAGTCGAAAGAAAGAAACGAAAGCGGTACAGAGTGGGAACCATAGACAAAGTCGTATTTACCCCGTTTTACAGCCCGGAATATTAAGGGGAAGAATAAAGGGAAATAAATGGGACTCGAAAAGGGCCTTATTCAAGTCTACACAGGCGACGGCAAAGGAAAGACCACGGCAGCTCTCGGTTTGGCCCTGCGCGCTTTGGGCCGTGGCTTAAACGTTGTGATGATCCAGTTCTTAAAGGGAGACCGAGAAACAGGAGAGCTAAACATGGCCCGGCGCCTTTCCCCAAACTTTGTGATAAAACCCATGGGAAGAAATGGCTTTGTGGATCGTGCCAACCCAAGTGCCCAGGATATCAGCCTGGCGCAGGCAGCCCTCAGAGAGGCACAGCGGATATCAGATGAAAAGGCGTGCGATCTACTCATCCTGGACGAAGTCAATGTGGCTGTTTCGCTGGGGCTTGTTGCCGAAGATGCGGTGCTGAGACTCATGGATGGCAAGCCCCGCGATATGGAATTGATTCTCACAGGGCGCAACGCACCAGCATCGTTTATGGAAAAGGCTCATCTGGTGACCACGATGGAATGCACCAAACACTATTTCGACCAAGGGGAGGCCGCCCGGGTGGGCGTTGAGCTTTGAGTGGACTGGGTTTGCCGTCACCCCTGAACGGTTACAAAAAAAAGATGACGGGGGTTATTTTATGTGTTATTTTGTTTTTCTAAAATCTTTCAATCAAAGGAGTAGCCAAATAACCAGTGATGATAAAGGGACGCATCGTCGGAACGGGTTCTACAACACCTAAGAGGATCCTGACGAACAAGGAGCTTGAAACCATAGTAGATACGACCGATGAATGGATCACGCGGCGAACCGGGATCAAAGAACGCCGCATCTCTTCAGACGGCCAAAGCGAAAACACCTCGGATATGGCCGCAAGGGCATCTTTGAGGGCCCTAAAGATGGCGGGTATTTTGGCCGAGACCCTGGATATGATCATAGTGGGCACAGTGACACCGGATCGTCAGTTTCCTTCGGTAGCCTGTTTTGTGCAAAAGGCGCTCAAGGCCAGCAAGGCAGTCGCGTTTGACGTCTCTGCCGGATGCTCAGGTTTTCTTTATTCCCTGTCTGTTGCATGTAACGCCATTGCAACGGGGAGCTGTAAGAACGCCCTGGTCATTGGTGTCGAACGTCTTTCCTCCGTCACAAACTGGGAAGACCGATCTACCTGCGTGTTGTTAGGCGATGGTGCTGGTGCAGTAGTGGTAACCCCCACAGCAGACCGTGATGGCATTCTGTCAACCCACCTGGGGTCTGATGGAAATTTCTGGAACCTCCTCTATTCTTCCGACGGAGGTTCCAAGATTCCTGAAATCCTTGATACCGTCGAAGGAAAGCCTTTTCATCTGAAGATGGAAGGAAGCCGGCTCTTCAAAAAGGCAGTCTCCTGTCTGACCAACATTGCCGAGGCGGCCCTTAAACATCATAGCCTTTCAAGCGCGGACGTAAAACTAATGATCCCCCATCAGGCCAACATCAGGATCATCAAGGCCGTAGCAGAAAGGCTGTCTATACCGATGGACAGGGTCTACACCAACATCCAAAAGTACGGAAACACTTCATCAGCCACTATCCCTATAGCCCTTGACGAAGCCAACAGGGAAGGCCTACTAAAGGCAGGCGACTATGTGCTGTTGGTAACCTTCGGAGCAGGCTTAACCTGGGGGGCATCTGTAGTGAAGTGGTCCTTTTAGCAGGGTTTTCTGATAGACATTTCGGCATCCTTCATGAGTCAGTTTACACTTTTTCCTGGCATTTTGGTTGCATTCAGGTTTCAGGTGTCAGGTGTCAGGAGTGAGACGGGCAGAACCTGAAACCTGAAACCTGAAACCTGAAACCCGGCCTTCATTTCGAACAAAGTGTAAACTACTTTTGGCCCTCTATGAAGGATGCCGACATTTCTTATGCCTGCCCGCCTGGAAATCACCCTGAATCCCGATCTTTTTGATGCCGAAGGGGCTGCTATTTGCAGGAAGGCGAACGACTATTTTGGATTGGATCTTGAGTCGGTTCGCACAATCTCTATTCTTACCATCGATATTGACCTCATCGCGGATCAGCTTGAACGCATCCGAACGGAGATATTTACCAATCCCGTCACCCAGATTTCTTCTTACAAACCTCTGGCCGTTGATTTCGACTCGGTTCTGTGGGTGGGTTACCGGCCCGGTGTGCGGGATAATCCAGGAAGCACAGCCGCAGAAGCGGTGGAGGACCTTCTTCGTATCCGTTTGAAACCGCACGAGGCGATCTATACCTCAAAAAGGTATTGCCTGAAGGGTGGCAAC
>DAOURD010000104.1:0-5604 GCA_030625295.1 Desulfobacterales bacterium
GGTAGGAAGCATAATCGCGACTCTTTCCCCTGGCTTCAAACCCGAGGAGAGCATCGCCTTTCCGTACTGCTGTGCGCCATCAAAGAGTTCAGCAAAGGTGACGGAGCGCTCACCCCGGCGCTCCATAACGGTGCAATACAACTTGTCCTTCTGGCATCGTGCCCTGTGAAGGATAACCTCGCACAATGTCTTGGCCTCCAACACATCGCATTGGAGATCTGCACGTATTTCAGGCCAGTTATCATTTATCATTTCAGATTTCCTAAGTTAGACAGGATTTACAGGATTTGATGGATTTTCTTTCCATCACTTTCCTGTCTCTCTCCGAGGCGTAGGCTCTACGAGCCGGAGGCCGGCCCGTGGGGCCTACGCCCTCTCCGAACTGGAGGCTCTACGAGCCGGAAGCTGGAGGGATTGGGCTTTTTGCCTTTCTTCTGGAAAGGCAAAAAATATCCTGATTATCCGGTAAATCCTGTCTTATTCACATATGCAGATGTTGTTCAATGTTCAATGACCAATGCTAAATGACCAATGATCAATGCTAAATGATCAATGATCAATGATCAATAATCAATAATCAATAATTCCACTGATTCTATCAATTTGTTTTTCTGACCAGATCTTTTCTCCAAAAAAGAATGGGGCTGGTCGAAAACCATGCTTCATAGCAAGAGCCCATATGAACTGCATCCTTTCGGGCACAATCATGCCCCTTCCCAGGGAAAAGCTGTTGTACTGGTCATCAAGCGCAAGGATAATGGCCTCACTCCAACAACCATACATCAAGTTAGGCTCAGGTAACCCCATGTCATAAGGCATAACTACCGGAACCGGCGATGTTAACAAGCCACCAGAGAAGAGAAAAATAGGGGAATTTTCTATTTGGTAATCGATAAAGGTATTCTTGGGATACGCCACATCACACACAATGGCTCCAGGTCTAAAATCGTCCTGTCTAAAAAAGGGAGCCACCGAACTCGCAGCCGTGATAACGATATCTGCCTGGCTCACCGCCTTCACATTATCCTTTTGCACAATAATTTCCGCTTTATTGTATCGGCGGAGATCCTTAGCAATTTTTAAGAGGTTGAAAGAAAACTGAGACGCAAGGACCAAACGCCTCACTCTTGTTGCAAGATACCGGCAGCACGCAGTCCCGATATCACCTGCTGCCCCAACCACCGCTGCCGTTGATGCGGACAGATCCAGTTCAAACATCCTGGCTGCTTCAATGACACCATTTACTGCGGCCATCGCCGTCAGCGTATTGCCTGAAGTGACAGCCATTCCTGAGACTTTACGAGCCACCAGTCTTCCCTGGTCGCCGTCTGCAATGGAGGTGAACCCGCCAAGTCCTGATATCTTTGCTCCCTGGCTCTCAGCAAGTTTTAGGACGGCTATGACTTTTTCAACGCAGAGGGAGCGGAAGTGCCTCTGGTTGTTATCCTGTACCATCTCAGGAAGTAATGGGCATATGACGATATTTCCACGAGCGGTCCGCCCATTTGGTGACGCAATCTCGATCTGTCTCTCATTAAAAGGGGGGGTCCATTCAAAAAGTTTTAACAGGAGTTCCCTCCGCGGTCTCTTCAGATCCGGTTTCAGGTGTTTCAAGTACCTGTACAGATGGTCTATATCAAAAGGATGACCTATTAGGGTAAAGTCGGGTTTGTTATTAGTCATTTGTCATTTGTCTCATCGTTCGCTTATTAAATTCGTACTTAGATTAATTCTTATATCGGAATAAATCTTTATCCCGTTTTGGTTTCAGGTTTCAGGGCACATGTAGGTTTCAGGTGTCAGTGTTCAGGTGTCAGGAAAGTTAAACGGCGGTGCTGAAAGCTGATTGTCCCTGACACCTTCATATGTCCTGACACCTGACACCTCAATCCTCGGGTACAGGCCAGCCTTGAGGGAGGGGTTCATCATTTACGCCATACTCTGCCGATTCCTCGGCTACCTGCCAGCGCCGCTCTCGCTCCAGAACTTTCGGCTCTAATGTTTTCTCCAATCCATTCAGCATGCGAATGCATTCTTTATCCATATAATTCCTCGTTGTCACTGCGTTCTCCCCTGAAACCTGAAACCTGAAACCTGAAACCTGAGGAATATATATATCTTTTTATAGATTCTCAAAATTAACAAAAGTCTATCCCTATTAAGCGAATGATAAGTCATTGGTGGAGAAGCTTTGATTTGGTCAGGCCCATCTTTCCTTAACCCTTGATCTCTGCGTCCACCATCCGTCCTGCCTATACGTCCTCAGCCACGAAGCAGCGATGTGGAGCGCCAATAACTGCTTTCGCTTCGGCCGCCTTTGCTTGGCGGGTCAACTCAAGAGCCCTATTAATGGATGACCCCAAAGCTTCCTCCAAAGCTTGCTGCCATATGTAGCAAGGGGTTTTGACTTGACACACAAGCCCCCTTCCTCTACACTGCCTTGCCCAAAAAGAAATTCTAACACTTTGCTTCTCTTTTTGGCAAAGCGGAACATCTTCGGACTATCTAAGAAAAATTGCTGGAGGTGTATGGTTATGCAGAGGTATCTTATTATCATTCTCGCGGTCACAGCGCTTCTTGTAAGCGGTTGCGCGGCCCCCAGGATAAAACTATTTCCCGACGCCACAGACCCGCTTCGGGAATTCACCCTCCAAGGCACGGAAAAGGGCAAGGTGCTGGTCATCCCCGTAAGAGGGATCATCTCGGAGGCTCCGAGGAAGGGGTTCCCTCGCGCCAGGCCGAGCATGGTCCAGGAGATCGTCTCCCAGCTCAGGCTGGCTGAAAAAGACGAGGAAGTGAGCGCGGTTTTCTTGAAGATCGACTCGCCCGGCGGCTCCACCACTGCAAGCGACCTCCTCTATCACGAAATCATGGCCTTCAAAAAGCGGACGGGAGCCAAGGTGGTCGTTGCCATGATGGACGTAGCCGCTTCTGGCGCCTATTACGTCTCCCTTCCAGCCGATTACATCCTGGCCCACCCTACCACGGTCACGGGCTCCATAGGCGTCATCTTCATGCAGCCCAAGGTGACCGGCCTTATGGGAAAAATCGGCCTGAACATGGAGGTAAGCAAGTTCGGCAAAAACAAGGACATGGGCTCTCCCTTCCGCCAGACCACCGAAGAGGAGCAAAGAATTCTCCAGGGCCTGACCGACGAGCTGGGCGGAAGATTCGTAAGCCTCGTGGGCAAACACCGCAAACTCGATCAAAAGGCTTTGGCCGACATCTCCACCGCCCGCGTGTACCTTGCCAAGGAGGCCCTGCAACTGGGGCTTGTGGATAAAATCGGATACTTAAACGACGCGCTCTCGCAGGCCAAAAAGCTGGCTGGATTACCGGAAGACACCAAGGTCGTGGTCTACCGCCGCACCGAATACCCGGACGACAACCTCTATAACACCGCCACCACTCAGTGCAGCGGCAGAGGACTGTCCCTCATCGATTTAGGCCTGCTGGACTCGATAACCTTTCTGCGCACAGGTTTCTACTATCTCTGGCCACCCGCCGCAGGCCGCAACTAAGCCGGGCTTTGGCCAGGTGAAGCTCTTTTTAACGGGCCGGCTCCAATAGAACAGTAAGATATGCTGGTTCTTCCGCTTGGGCCTGGGCGGCGAAAAAGAGAAGGGAAAATGGAGCAGCACAAAAAAGAGGGAGATATGGGCCTTCTGAGCCGTCCATATCTCCCCTGCATGCCTTTCAATGAAAAAAGGAGCTTTAACTCGATGACATTACGGTTTCGATATTGTTGAGCACATCGACATGGGTGACCTTGTCAGAGGTGTAGATGTAAGACAAACCTCTCTGGAGCCTGGAGTAGAAACCGGCCCCTTTCCCCTTGATAGACAGAATATGTACGTTATTCCCCATAGACAAATACCGTCAATTTAGCATAAACTCCCAAAATGTTTTTACAGTGGTAATCAACATGGTGGACTTTTGTTATTCCACCATTCTTCATCGCAGCATCGATACTGGCGTCACCAGTTGCTACCCACCCCAATATTGAAACAGCTTCAGAAGTTCCAACTTTGGAGTAACAGTATTACTAGTAGCATGATGAGGCCCTTTGACGTCACTATATAAACCTCCAGTCGCTGGCGTCATGACCATCGCGCATCCTGTTAGCATAAATGCAGCAATCAAAAGTAGCGCTAAACAACTTTTGGAATTCTTAAACATACACATCTCCTTTCATTTCTTCGGCAGCAAAACTCAAAGGGACTCTCACAATTTGGATGGTCCTGAGATAATGCCGAATGTGTGGTTCGCCAACATGCCGTTGGTTGTCGCCGCACAGACTTGAGACTCCAAGCCTTCTTGACCTTCAAAAACAATAAAGCCAAGACCGTAACCGGTATTCTTTTGATCGGCGAAACCTGCTCTCACAAAGACCACAAACCTTTAAATATATTCCCTCCTTTCTAAAGAGTATGAATTTTAAAAGCCTACCCTTATCCACAATTTGATCCTCTATAATATCGGATCTGTAAAGTCAAGATAAAAGGAACAAACAGCACGAGGTGTTGAATGCACAACTATTTATGTCGTCATGTATAGAAACCATCGGGTTGGCCCATTCAAGGGGCCAACCTCATACCACCGGTTCTACCAGCGGTTGCTGATTTAGAAGGTCCCAATCTCAGGAGTTTTTCAGGAGTCACAGGTGCCAACAAAAGGTACGGCAAATGACTTTGGGTAACAGCTCGATGGAATGATCGATTCAGAAATTCACAAACCCTTTGATCACGATATAAATCTGGTATCGTTCGTCAAGCCCATCATCGTCGTCTTTTGGCCGGTCCGGCGCGTAAGCAAACCCCAAACCTGGCGCTATATGCATGAAACGAAGAAGCTTAAAGGAAAAATTAATCTCTAAGCCCATTGAATCGAGCCAACCACAGTCATCGCCTTCACCTTCATCATCCCATGTCCTTCCCCTCTCATAAAAAACCTCTGCAAAAAGCTGTCTGGCAAAAAAAGGTCCGGATCCTGAACCCTTAGATATATCCACGATGGGAAACCGGTAGGCGCAGGAGCCTTTGGCCACGCGCTCACCGGTTTGAAAGTTCTCTTCGTAGCCCCTGAGTGTAATTGATCGTGGCATACCCAGAGATGTCGACGATATGGGGCTTCCAAAACCGCCAAGCCCGAACAGACCCTGAGCTGTCCGGTCTCCGCTTCCGAATCCATAAGTACCCGAGAACTTGAGCACATGATTCTTGATCCACGGGCTGGAAATGTATTCATGCCATTCGCCCAGGGTGCGCGTGCGGGAGAGATCTCCGCCCAGGTCTGGATCTGTTTTCTCTGTAGTCGCAGCTATGAAGCGACCGGCTTCCACAGAACTGCTCCGCTTGAACGCGGTCCCATCAAAATAGCTCAGCCGTGCCCAGATTGCGCCTTCGTTTTCCTCACTCAGGTCCTTGGTTGTGATCGTTCTTCCCTCATACTCGTCCCCACTTTCTTCTATGAAATCTCGCTCCGTAAGCTGATAACCAACCTGCAAAGAAACGGAACGATCCCGCTTGATAAGGGGAATATCGACTGCAGCGCCAAACGATCTGACCTCTTCGGCATAGTCGTGAGTCGAGCCGTCTGGTTCCC
>DAOURD010000366.1:0-2780 GCA_030625295.1 Desulfobacterales bacterium
TATGAACTGACGGAAACCATCCGGGATGTCCGAAAGGCACTGGGAGACGAAGTTCAACTGGGTATTCACTGCCACAATGATGCCGAAGTTGCCGTGGCTAACTCCTTGTCGGCGGTCAGGGCCGGAGTGACACACATCCAGGGGACCATGAATGGTTTTGGTGAGAGGTGCGGAAATGCCAACCTCTGTTCCGTAATTCCGGGCCTGATGCTCAAAATGGGGTATGAATGCACAGCAGGCAAAAATCTCGAGAAGCTCACCAGTGCGTCCAGGTTTGTCAGTGAAATCGCAAACCTGTCCCACAATAAGTACCAACCGTATGTGGGGGAAAGTGCCTTTGCCCACAAGGGGGGTATCCATGTCAGTGCTGTCCAGCGCAATCCTGAATCATATGAACACATAAGACCTGAACTTGTGGGGAACATACAGCGCATCCTGATCTCAGATCTTTCCGGAAAAAGCAACATCCTTGCCAAGGCCAAGCAGTTTGGCCTTGACCTGGAGAGCCATGACCCTGTTGTACTGGACATCGTGGCCCAGCTAAAGGAACTGGAATCCCAGGGCTTCCAGTTCGAAGGTGCGGAAGCCTCCTTTGAATTGCTCATGAGAAAGGCCCTTGGCACTCGGCGCAAGTACTTTGATCTCCTTGCCTTCAGGGTCATAGACCAGAAGTTCAAAGACAATGAACCTACACAGGCAGAGGCTACTATTAAGGTACGTGTAAGTGGCCATACAGAACACACTGCTGCAGTAGGCAATGGGCCTGTAAATGCCCTGGATAACGCCATTAGAAAGGCCCTTGAAAAATTCTACCCGCAGCTCAAGGAAATGACACTGCAGGACTATAAGGTCAGGGTGCTTCCTGGAAGTCCCGGGACAGAGGCAAAGGTCAGGGTGCTGATAGAATCAAGGGATCAACACGACAAGTGGGGCACAGTCGGGCTTTCCAACGATATCATCGATGCCAGTTGGCAGGCCCTTGTGGATGCTATTTGCTATAAGTTACTCAAGTCAGAAAAAGAAAAGCCGCAGGGTTAGATTTTTTGTAACCGTTCACGGCCAAGATATCAATGCCATTGTCCGCACGTTCCAAAAACGGACCGCTGCCGGGCTGCAATCCGGCCGGGATTTTGTGATCCCCGACAAGCAGGAGCAGGCTACGGAGTCATCAGATTTCGAACTCATCACCTGGCTTGTCATCAAGGGGGACAGGTTATGAGCAGACTCAGAAAGAGCGGCGGTTATCGGGATCTGCGCACCTTTCGGTCCGCCACGCTCATTTATGATGCCACATATTGGTTTTGCGAGAAGTATCTCAATCCGCGCTCTCGTACGATCGATCAGATGGTGCAGGCCGCCCGCAGTGGACGCCAGAACATCGCCGAAGGCTCCCGGGCTGCCGCGACGTCCAGCCAAACCGAGTTACGTCTCGTCAATGTTGCCCGCGCCAGCCTTGAAGAGTTGCTGCTCGACTACGAAGATTTCCTCCGGCACCGTCGGCAGTCACAATGGGCCAAGGACGATCCCCAAGCGCAGGCGGTTCGGCGAGTGGCAAGCGATCATCAGTCGGATGGGTCGGATCTGACCGATCAGCAACGAGCCGCGCTGTATGCCAAGTGGCTTGAATATGACGACCCCTTTGTTCGCGCCAATGCGCTGATCTGCCTGATTCACCAGACGAACTACCTGCTCGACCAGCAGATCGCCGCGCTCGAAAAACAGTTTATTGAAGAGGGCGGCTATAGCGAACAGCTCGCCTCAAAACGGCTTAAGCATCGGTCTGATCAGACTGATAGGTCAAGTTTTCCGCCTTGCCCGCAGTGCGGAAAACCCATGGTGTTGCGCACGGCGAAGACCGGCCAAAACGCCGGAAAACAGTTTCTCGGATGTTCCGGTTACCCTGACTGCAAAGGAGCGAAGAATTTGTGAAAAAACCATGAACACAGACACCAAACAACAAATCGAAACAGCGCTTCGGGCCTTCTCCTGTGCCGACTTGCGCTTCGAGTCAATCGGTTTAAGCCGGTAACATCCAGAATACAATCGGAGATAGCGCTTGGCAATAGGCCTTCGTCTGATATATTTTATCTTTGTTTATCCCGGTTTGTCTGGATGAAAGACCCGTAAGTCTGGTTCATGGCAAACCTATCCATGAACCGAATGGAAAGAGGCCGCTGCGAGACAACCTATGACACCAAGCGTAAGTGGAGACAAATAATGGAAGATCTATCTGCCTGTGCGTGGCCGCACGCAGACAGGTGGCTTTCTGTAGATATTGCGGCTTATCTTGGCATCAAGCGGGACACCGTTTATAGATGGATAAGTGAAAGAAATATGCCTGAGCACAAGATCGGTCGCCTGTGGAAGTTTCGGAAGGAAGAGGTCGACGAGTGGGTGCGAAGCGGTGGTGGCGCAGAAGAGCACAAAGACGGTGCCAGGGAATGATGGGGAGAGGAATATGAGTGAAGTGAATCTGTTCCGCATCAAGGGCGATACCGTTCAGGATCTCGATGGTGGGCAAAATCGAGAAAGGCCAATAATGATCAGGTGCCAGAATCAGAGGAGATGGACGACAACGTCTCACTCAGTGAATTCACACTCGACGATTTCCGGGTTGAGCTCATGAATTTCCTGGCCAGCAACCGCAAACAACTGGAGGAAGCCCCGCTGGGCCTCTATGCCGTGATACCGACTCTTGACGGAATGAAGGGCGCGACATTGTTTGACAAGAACTGGCACGAGATCGTGAAGCCCGGTGTAATATTCTGTTTGCGGCACAA
>DAOURD010000004.1:0-11883 GCA_030625295.1 Desulfobacterales bacterium
GCTCTGCCGCGCCTGCCTAACGGTAAGGTTGATCGTCAGGCACTGCCCGCGCCCCGACAAAAACGGCCGGACTTGGGCCATGCACGTGTTGCCCCTCGGAGCGAATTACAGCGCTATCTCTCAAACCTATGGTGCCACATACTGAGGCTCGACAGAGTTGGGATTCACGACAGGTTTTTTGAATTGGGAGGGACCTCAATACAGGCAGCCCGTTTCGTTAATACACTCCAAAAAGAATTGGGCGAATTAATCTATGTCATATCGATTTTTGAGGCACCGACGATTAATGAGTATGCCGCGTTTCTCACGAAGCATTACGCTCAAGCGGTAGCAAGAAAATTTCCGCATGAGGTTGATTCGAGTGCCGGGCCACAGGCTGGCAAGATCGCAATTTTGCGGTCGCGCAGGGTACTTGCGGAGCGACAGAGACAACTGAGACTGGCGCACCGAGCCTCCAATAAACAGTAAGAGAAGCAGAATGAAGGATATTGAATCTCCGGTAAGTCGTGAGGAAATAGCGATTGTCGGGATGGCCGGCTGCTTTCCTGGGGCAAAAAACATTGATGAGTTCTGGCGGAACCTACGCGAAGGCGTCGGGTCGATCAAACCATTTACAGTCACGGAGTTAAAGGCCTCTGGTGTTGATGAGGCCACCCTACAGAACCCCTCTTTTGTTAACACCGGGGCAGTCATAGAAGACGCCGACTGCTTCGACGCCATGTTCTTCGGCTTTAGCCCCCTGGAAGCCGAGATTATGGACCCCCAGCACCGCGTTTTGCTGGAGTGTGCGTGGGAGGCTCTGGAAAATGCCGGTTACGACCCCGAGACGTTCAACGGGCATATCGGGGTTTTCGGAGGCGTTTCCCCTAACACCTACTTTCAGAACATCCTCATGACGCGTCCCGACCTACTTAAAAAGATAGGTCCTCAGCTTGCGAGGCTCTCGAATGAAAAGGATCATGCAGCTACACGGGTTTCATTTAAGTTGAACTTGAAGGGGCCCAGTATCAATGTGCAGACTAATTGTTCGTCATCTGGTGTTGCCCTCCACTTAGCTTGTCAAAGCGTACTCAGCGGCGAGTGTGATATGGCGCTTGTCGGGGGCGCTAGAATTGAAGCCCCCCTAAACGCTGGTTACTTATATGAAGAAGGGGGCATTTTGTCACCAGACGGTCATTGCCGGGCATTCGATGCTGAAGCCCGGGGAACGGTGTTCGGCAATGGTGTCGCCATGATTGTCGTGAAGCGGCTGTCGGACGCTATTCGTGACGGCGACACCATTCACGCTGTGATCAAAGGGACAGCGATCAATAACGATGGTTCCCTGAAGGTTGGGTATGCAGCCCCGAGTGTCCAGGGTCAATCTTCGGTCATCGAGGAGGCCCTCGCAATGGCCGAAGTCAGCCCCGATACCATCGGATATATTGAGGCTCATGGAACCGGAACCTCTCTGGGAGATCCTATCGAAGTCGCTGCCCTGACTAAGGCCTTTAGGAAATGGACTAATAGGAAAAGATACTGTCCCATTGGCTCTGTAAAAACCAATATCGGGCATTTATTCGCGGGGGCAGGCGTGGCGGGAGTTATCAAGACCGTCCTCGCCCTTAAACACAAACAGATCCCACCGAGTCTCAACTTTGACAAGCCCAATCCTCAGATTGACTTTGAAAATAGTCCATTTTATATAAACAACAAGCTGTCTGAATGGCAGGCCGATGGTATTCCTCGCCGCGCCGGTGTGAGCTCATTTGGCATTGGTGGGACAAACGCCCATATCATTCTGGAAGAAGCCCCCGAGACCAAACCCTCCGGACCAACCAGACCCCAGCAACTACTGCTGATTTCGGCGAAATCAAGCATCGCTTTAGAAAACGCGACTGCAAATCTTGTTGAGCACTTAAAACAGCATCCACATTTGAACCTTGCAGATGTTGCCTACACGCTCAATAGCGGCCGGATGACGTTTGATTATCGCCGAATGATTGTTTGTCAAAACCAGTCCGATGCTGTAAGCGCTCTGGAAACCCTGGATCTGGAACGGGTATTGACATTTTTCCAGGAGCCCATAAATCGGGATATCGTATTCATGTTTCCCGGCCAGGGTTCGCAGTACGTTGATATGGGATTGGAACTCTATAGAACTGAATCACAATTTCAAGAACAAGTCGATCGCTGCTCAGAAATTCTCAAACCTCACTTGGGCATTGATTTGCGTGACATTTTGTATCCTGCAAAGGAGAATGTCGAAGAAGCATCGCACAAATTGAAACAGACATTAATTACCCAACCCGCGCTATTCACAATTGAATATGCCCTTGCAAAACTGTGGATGTCATGGGGAGTGCATCCGAAAGCATTCGTAGGCCATAGCATCGGTGAATATGTAGCAGCTTGTCTGGCCGGGGTATTTTCCCTTGAAGATGCCCTTTTACTGGTAGCTACCAAAGGTCGACTTATGCAGAAACTTCCTGGTGGTTCTATGCTGGCAGTTCCTCTTTCGGAGAAAGAGATTGAGCCATTTTTGGGTAAAGAACTCTCCCTGGCCGGCATCAATGGGCCTTCTTTTTGTGTTGTTTCCGGTGAAAAAGAGGCTGTTGCAGATTTGGAAAAAGAGCTTTCCAAAAAGGATGTGGATTGCCGCCACCTGCATACTTCTCATGCATTTCATTCGAAAATGATGGATCCAATTTTAGATGCATTTACTGAGCAAGTAAAACAAGTTAGTTTTAATACTCCACAAATTTCTATCGTTTCAACCGTCACCGGTACATGGATTACTTCAGATGAAATCATGAACCCGGGTTATTGGGCCAAAAACCTGCGCCAAACAGTCCGCTTTTCTGATTGTGTACAGGAGTTATTGAAAGAACCCAACAGAGTCCTGTTGGAAGTTGGGCCGGGACAAACACTCAGCACGTTAGCAAGGCAGCAGACAAATAGATCAAAAGAGCAAGTTCTACTTTCTTCGATTCGTCATCCCAGGGAGCAAAAATCAGATATCGCTTTTATTCTGAACACCCTTGGCCGACTCTGGCTTGCCGGCATTAAGGTGGATTGGTCTGGGTTTTATAAAGATGAGCGTCGTCATCGAATCCCTTTGCCAACCTATCCATTTGAGCGCCAACGATACTGGGTTGAGCCCCAGGAACCAGTTCGGGCCGCCACAGCGGCTCAAGAGTTCTCATATGAAAAAGCTGATCTTGATGAGTGGTTTTATGTCCCCTCATGGAAACGATCCCAACTCCCAAAGCCGCACGGCAGAAAAGCATTATCGGACCAAAAGCTATGCTGGTTGGTATTGCTCGATGAATGTGGGTTTAGTGCCAAGTTGGTCAGCCGACTGCAACAGAACGGGCAGCGTGTGACGACCGTGAAGGCAGGAACGCAGTTTAGTCAAGTGAGTGAAGAAACGTATACAGTAAATCCGCAAGCACAGGAGGATTACCACAGTTTGTTGAAAGAACTTCGTGCAGCGGAACGGACACCTGATACAATAGTGCACTTATGGTGTCTTACAAACGCGGAAGGGGGTTCATCAGGCAGTGATTTTTTTGAAGTCTCCCAATACTTGGGTTTTTACGGTTTGTTATTTTTGGCACAAGCCATTGGCGAACAGCTTTCTCGCGAACGGATACAGATCAAGGTCATCTCAAATCATCTGCAAGAGGTGACCGGTGAGGAAGTGCTGTCTCCTGAGAAAGCAACCCTGCTCGGACCTTGCCGGGTCGTTTCGCAAGAGTATCCCAACATACGGTGTACGAGCGTCGATATAGTGCTTCCGGAACCAGACACCCGGCAAGAAGAAGAACTGGAAAATCTGCTTCTAAAAGAACTGGCTGCCAATACTCCGGACCCCGTTGTTGCCTACCGCGGCAAGTATCGATGGGTGCAAGCTTTCGAAGCCACCCCTTTGGAAAAAGTCAGCGACCTGAAACCCAGGATAAGAGACAATAGTGTCTATCTCATCACGGGTGGTCTCGGTGGCATTGGTCTGGTTTTGGCAGAATACCTGGCAGAGACCGTGCAGGCAAAATTAGTTCTGATTACACGAACGAGTTTGCCGGCCAGGGGCAAATGGAAACAATGGCTGGAAACGCACGACGAACAGGATACTGTCAGCCGCAAAATACGAAAAGTACAGTCCATCGAGGAGATGGGGGCAGAGGTGCTGATCCTTAGCTCCGATGTGGCCGACGTAATTCAGATGAAGGCCGCGATCGCACAGACTTACCACCGATTTGGACAAATTCATGGTGTGATCCATGCTGCCGGCATTGCTGGTGAAGGCATCATACAGCTAAAAAGACCTGAAGTGGCTGAAGGGGTTCTGGCACCGAAAGTGAAAGGAACTTTAATACTTGGGAATCTGCTAAATGAGGTCAAATTGGATTTCTTCGTCCTCTGTTCCTCCATCAATTCCCTCCTGGGCGGCATCGGACAAGTGGATTATTGCGCCGCAAATGCGTTTTTGGACGCATACGCGCTTCAGTATCACTCGAGAAACAATGCCATATCGATCAACTGGTGCGCCTGGCAAGAAGTTGGAATGGCGGTAAACACAGCGGTACCAGATGATCTTAAAGAAGAAAGAGAACAAAGCCTTAAGCTTGGAATATTGCCCGAGGAGGGAAAAGAGGCATTTAGCCGAATTCTGGGCAGTTCTTTCCCACGGGTGGTGGTCTCAACGCAAGGCTTTTCGGCTCTGACAGCACTGAGCAAAAAAGCAGCAGAGTCAGGCTCTGCGGAAAAAACGGTGAAGGCTTCTATACCTGAACCGACATATGCCCGGCCTACCTTGTCGAGTCTCTATGTTGTTCCCGGAAATCCGACGGAGCAAACCATTGCCGAAATCTGGCAACAAGTGCTCGGTATCGAAAAAGTGGGAATTCACGACAACTTCTTTGAATTGGGCGGGCATTCGCTTTTAGCGTCTCAGGTTTTAGCTCGTTTAAGAAGCGCATTTCCAATTGACTTTCCCGTGGCAAGTCTGTTTCAAAAACCGACAGTCCATTCGCTAAGCAAAATGATACTGGATGGGCAGAATTCTTCTTTTGTGGAGAGCGGGAGACGAGGGCAAAAACGGAAAGAAAGAAAACTGCAAAGAATAATGCCACAAAAAAGACGCACAATCTCATGATGAATTCAGAA
Source organism: Desulfobacterales bacterium (assembly GCA_030625295.1). Taxonomy (GTDB): domain Bacteria; phylum Desulfobacterota; class Desulfobacteria; order Desulfobacterales. Next base: position 5,149 of record DAOURD010000004.1, read on the forward strand.
GCATTTGAGCAATTAGATGGTTCAGAGATAGCTGTTATCGGCATGGCAGGCCGTTTCCCGGGCGCACAAAGCATTGATGCGTTTTGGAATAACTTGCGAGACGGGGTGGAGTCCATTACTTTTTTCACCGATGAGCAATTGAAAGCCTCAGGGGTTAACCCTGAGGCGCTGAGTAACGCCAATTACGTCAAGGCAAGGCCTGTGCTGGAAGATGTAGGGTTGTTTGATGCTCCCTTTTTCGGGTTCAGTCCGAGAGAAGCTGCAGCCATAGACCCACAACATCGTCTTTTTCTGGAATGTGTCTGGGAGGCGATCGAAACCGCCGGCTATGATGCTGAAAGCTACAAGGGCGCGATCAGTGTTTATGCTGGTGCGAGCATGAGCAGCTACTTGACCAACAACCTTTATGCAAACCCGGAAGCCATGGCGTTAGTAGGAAGGTTACAAACCTCACTTTCGAACAGCGGGGATTCTCTAACAACGCGCATTGCCTACAAATTAAATTTGAAGGGGGCTTGTTACTCGGTTCAGACCTTCTGCTCCACCTCTCTGGTCGCCGTCCACGTGGCCTGCCAAAGTCTGCTCAATTATGAATGTGACATGGCCGCAGCCGGCGGTGTTTCGATCTATGTCCCACAGAATACTGGCTATTTGTATCAAGAGGGCTTAATTGTTTCTCCCGATGGGCATTGCCGGGCCTTTGATGCCAAAGCACGGGGAACCGTGTTCGGTAATGGTTTAGGCGTTGTGGTTCTGAAAAGGTTAGAGGACGCTCTGGCAGATGGAGATCATATCGACGCCATGATTAAGGGCTCAGCAACGAATAACGACGGTTCTTTAAAAGTGAGTTACACCGCTCCCAGTGTGGATGGCCAGACTGAAGTCATAGTAGAGGCATTGGCCGATGCTGGCGTCGACCCCGAGACGATCACGTACGTGGAGACCCACGGAACCGGAACAGCCCTGGGGGATCCTACGGAGGTGACCGCGCTAACACAAGCTTTTCGCTCAGGAACCCGAAAGAAGGGCTTCTGTGCCATTGGTTCGGTGAAAACAAACATCGGGCACCTGGATAGGGCGTCTGGCGTGACAAGCTTAATCAAGACTATTCTGGCGCTTAAACATAAGGAAATTCCTCCGAGTCTCCATTTCGAAAAACCGAACCCCAATATTGATTTTGAGAACAGCCCCTTCTATGTCAATTCCAAGCTCTCGGAATGGAAGAGCGATGGAAGTCCTCGCCGCGCCGGGGTCAGTTCTTTTGGTGTTGGAGGGACCAACGCCCATGTCATTGTACAGGAAGCTCCTGTACTAGAACCGTCTAATGCCTCCCGATCTCACCAATTACTCGTTCTTTCCGCTAAAACCAGTTCTGCTTTGGAGACGGCTACCAAGAATTTGATCACTTATTTCAAGCAGCATCCTGAACTGAAACTCCCGGATGCTGCCTACACGCTCCAGGTCGGACGAAAGGCTTTCAGCCATCGTCGGATAATTGTCTGCCAGAATGTTAATGATGCCGTGTCGGCGCTGGAAGCAACGGATCCGAGACAGATGTTGACTGTTTACCAGGAACGGAGGAATCCGCCTGTCGTATTTATGTTTTCCGGGCAGGGGGCGCAGTATGTTAACATGGGATTGGAACTTTATAGAACTGAATCACAATTTCAAAAACAAATAGATCGCTGCTCAGAAATTCTCAAACCTCACTTAGGCATGGATTTGCGTGACATTTTGTATCCGGCAAAGCAAAATGTCGAAGAAGCAGCACACAAGTTGAAACAGACATTAATTACCCAACCTGCGCTATTCACAATTGAATATGCCCTTGCAAAACTGTGGATGTCATGGGAAGTGCATCCGAAAGCATTCGTAGGCCATAGCATCGGAGAATATGTGGCAGCTTGTCTGGCAGGAGTATTTTCCCTTGAAGATGCCCTGTCACTGGTGGCTACCAGAGGTCGATTCATGCAGGAACTCCCTGGTGGTTCTATGCTGGCGGTTTTTCTTTCGGATAAAGAGATTCAGCCATTTTTAGGTAAAAACCTCTCCCTGGCCGCCATCAACGGGCCTTCCATTTGTTCTGTTTCCGGCGAAAAAGAGGCTATTGAAAATTTGGAACGAGAGCTTTCTAAAAAGAATGTGGATTATCGACATCTGCATACTTCTCATGCATTTCATTCAAAAATGGTGGAACCAATCTTAGACACATTTGCTGAGCAAGTAAAACAGGTAAGACGGCATCCTCCACAAATTCCCTTTGTTTCAAATGTCACCGGCACATGGATTACTTCAGATGAAGCCATGAACCCGAGTTATTGGGCCAGGCACTTGCGCCAAACAGTGCGCTTCTCTGATTGTGTACAGGAGTTATTGAAAGAACCAAATAGAGTCCTTTTGGAGGTTGGGCCGGGACAAACACTCAGCACGTTGTCAAGGCAGCAAACAAATAAATCAAAAGAACAAATTGTGCTCTCTTCGATTCGTCATCCCAGGGAGCAAAAATCAGATATCGCTTTTATCCTGAACACCCTTGGCCGACTCTGGCTTGCCGGCATTCAGGTGGATTGGTCTGGGTTTTACAAAGATGAGAAGCGTTATCGACTCGCCATCCCGACATATCCGTTCGAGCGCCGGCGTTACTGGATTGAACCAGTACAACAGCCACGAGGTTTCCTCGCGTCCCGAGCAGGGTTGACCAATAATGAGGATAACTTCCAACGCCCAACTAGACCGGAGTCACAAAGTGACTATGTGGCTTGTAGAGAACCGGAATTACAAAGTCACTATGTTGCTCCCAGAAATGAAGTTGAGCAGACTATTACCGACATCTGGCAAAAATTATTTGGAATCGGGCAGATAGGTATTCGCGATAATTACTTTGATTTGGGTGGAGACTCTCTATTAGCGTCGCGCATGTTTGCTCAGATCGAGAAGATATTCGGTAAAAAGCTTCCCCTGGCTAGCCTCTACGAAGCACCGACTGTTGAGCAACTGGCCAGAATCCTCGGTAAAGAAGAATGGACAGCGCCCTGGGCCTCTTTGGTGGAGATTCAGTCCGGTGGTTCCAAACCGCCTTTTTTCTGCATACATGGGGCAGGTGGCAATGTCCTAATGTATCGCGATTTGGCGCATCGTTTGGGTCCGGATCAGCCGGTCTATGGGCTACAATCACAGGGACTAGACGGGAAACAGCCTTTCCACACCCGGATTGAGGACATGGCATCTTATTACCTCAAAGAAATACAATCTGTCCAGCCCGAGGGTCCTTATTTCTTGGGAGGCTATTGCATGGGAGGCACGGTGGCCTTAGAAATGGCTCAGCAGCTCCATGAGCAAGGTCAGGGGGTGGCATTGTTGGCCTTATTGGAAACCTATAATTGGGCAAACCTTCCAGATAGGTCGTTCCTTGATGGCGTTTATTATTATGCACAAAAAATTGAGTTTCATTGGCGTAACTTTTTACTCCTAAAATCTAAAGAAAAACTGGTATTCATACAGGAAAAGGCGAAAGTTGCCAAAAGCAGGGAAAAAGTCTGGTTTGAGACTATAAAATCTAAACATGGCCACAAGTCTCACCAAGGTAACGGACAGAATTTATCTCTATCCAAGCTTTGGGAGACCAACGATCGAGCTGCAGATAACTACGTACCGCAAGTCTACCCAGGACGAATTACGCAATTCCGGCCAATCAAACAGTATAGACGTTATGATGGCCCGGAATTAGGCTGGGATAAACTGGCTGCCGGAGGTCTGGAAATCCACGAATTACCTGTTTATCCTGCAGGAATGCTTGTAGAACCATTTGTTAGCGTATTAGCTGAAAAATTAAAGGCTTGCATCCACAAGGCATTAGAAATGGAGCCAAGCAATAAGATATGAGCCAATCCTGCTTTATGCTTATTTCAAAGAAATCCAAATATGAATAACATTCCAACAATAAACATAATCTATTATCATTTGAAACCATTAATTCCAAGACGACTCCAGATTTGGTTGCGAAGCAATGTGATTCTTCGAACACGCAAAGTCTACTCAAAAGTTTGGCCAATTCTTGAAACAGCTGGCACTCCACCAGATGAGTGGCCTGGATGGCCAGACAAAAAGCAATTTGCCTTAGTCCTAACGCATGATGTGGACACGGCGGCGGGCCAGGAAAGATGTTACCAACTTATGGAAAAGGAGGAACAATTAGGGCTTAGATCCTCTTTTAATTTTGTGCCTGAACGATACGAAGTATCTTCTGAACTGCGTGATCACCTGACAAAAAATGGATTTGAAGTAGGGGTTCACGGTTTGAATCATGATGGGAGGCTCTTTCAGTCAAAGAAGATATTTCAAGAACGGTCTTATAAAATAAATCAATACTTGAAAGAGTGGAATGCACTTGGTTTTCGTTCTCCTGCCATGCATCACAATTTAGATTGGATATGTGATTTGAATATTGAATACGATTTATCCACTTTTGATACAGATCCCTTTGAACCGCAGTCCGATGGGGTTGCAACGATATTTCCTTTTTGGGTCGAAGAAGATTCAACTCAACGAGGCTATATAGAACTTCCGTATACTCTACCTCAGGATTTCACATTGTTTGTCCTTATGAAAGAAAAAAGCATAGACATTTGGAAAGAAAAATTAGATTGGATTGTTGAAAAAGGGGGTATGGCGCTTTTGAATACCCACCCGGACTACATGGGTTTTGACAGAGAGAAGCTAAAGCTTGAGGAGTATCCAGCGGAATATTACGTCCGGTTTCTTGAATACATCAAGTCCAGATACGACGGGCATTACTGGCATGCTCTTCCCAAAGACATCGCTAGATATTGGTCAAAGAATGTGGCAATTACCGCAAATTGAAATAACAACTCTGAAAATATCTTTCTGTTCATGCAAATTGTAAGCACAAATACGGTGGACACTGCTCTGTGGGACGACTTCGTCCAGCGTCACCCTTTAGGAACGATTTACCATCATTCATTATGGCAGAAGGTGATTCAAAAAACTTATGGCTTCCAGCCCTTCTATCACCTAATTCTAGATCATCACTCCAAACTTCAGGCCGCCTTGCCCTTGGCCTTTGTAAAAAGCTGGGTTACAGGTAACCGCATCGTTTCATATCCCTTCTCCGACACTTGTGACCCGCTTGTGGGAAACTCCGGCGAGCTTGAAGCACTGGTCAAGGCCGCTTGGAAGTCGAGAGTTGACCTCAACGCACGGTTCGTTGAACTCCGCCTTGCTAAGGCCTACCAGTTTCTCAATGGACATCACTGCTATTCGGATTATCTCACCCACCGTCTTGCTTTGAGCGAGAAACCTGAGGTGCTGTTTCGCTCTTTTCACAAGAGCTGTATCCAGCGGGCTATCAATAAGGCACAGAAAGAAAACGTGCAGATTGTCACAGGAAAAACAAAACAGGACTTGAGACTATTTTACCGATTGCATGTAATGACTCGAGAGAAACAAGGTGTCCCTGTGCAGCCTTACCGGTTTTTCCGAAACTTGTGGGAGGCATTCGCTCCCGAAGATATGATTACGTTGCTGTTAGCGCGTCACCAGGACAGGATGGTGGCGGGTATGGTAGTGCTTTGGTTCAACGGAATCGCTTATTATAAGTTTGGAGCTTCAGATGAAAATTTCTTGTCCTTGCGGGCAAACCAGTTGCTCATGTGGGAGACCATTCAACTGGCTGAACAGAAAGGCTGTCAGATAGTTGATTTCGGCCGAACGAGTGTGGCTAACAAAGGCCTGATCCAATACAAGAGTCGATGGGGTACTCGCCAGTTGGCGGTTCACCACCTACGGCTACCTAATGAGCAGAGATGTGACCTTTTGAACGAATCATCATACAAACACACTATGATTAAGCGAGTTATGGCGCGGATGCCTGTGTTTGTGCTTCGTGTAATTGGAGAACTGTGTTACAGACATTTTGCATGAAGAGATGACGAGACGTCTCGGAAATTCTACAACTTATCTTCACTCTCAAGCCATTATTCCACCTTCCCAATATTCCAAATGCGCAGCAAAGCGGAGGCAACTTGTGATTTATAATGTTTCGGTTTTAGACCCCAACGAGGACGAACGCTGGGACCCTTTCGTGAACAAGCATCCTTATGGGTGGATATGTCACACTCGAGCCTGGAAAGAAATACTCGAGAACAGTTTTGATCATATCAGGGCCAAGTATCTGGCGCTTTTGGATGAAGAAACAGGCGAAATCAAGGCAGCGCTTCCGCTTTGCCACATAAAAAGCTGGATCACGGGTAATCGACTCGTGTCCTTGCCATTTGCTACTCTGTGTGATCCCTTGGTGAGTTCCGCAGATGAATTCAAGGCACTGCTTGATGCCGCCATTTCACTCAAGGAAGAACTCAGCTGCGAGTATTTCGAAATACGGGTGTTTCAGGCTGGAGAATTCGTCGCTGACAGTCGAATATCTTTGCAAAAAAACTACAAACAACATTATTTAACATTGGACGAAGAGCCTCAACGGTTGATGAAACGTTTCCATCGCTCTTGCGTTCGGCAGCGCATCGCTAGGGCAGAAAAATCTGAGCTCCAGGTGGGCGAGGCCAAGAGTGAAAAGGACTTAGAGGAGTTCTACAAGCTATACCTGAAAACCAGGCGCCGTCTCCTTCTTCCGCCCCAACCCTACCGCTTTATTCGAACTCTGTGGCAAATACTGTATCCTTTGGACTGTTTGACTTTGATGTTGGCCAGGCATAATAACCA
>DAOURD010000372.1:0-2700 GCA_030625295.1 Desulfobacterales bacterium
AGGTTCTCGCGAAGTTTCTTCTTTGTTACTTTATCAAGGTTCTGAAAGAGTCCCTCCATACTCCGAAAGGTCTTGATCAATGAAATGGCCGTCTTTTCCCCGATGCCAGGCACCCCTGGTATATTATCCGAGGTATCACCGGAAAGCCCCATCACATCCACCCATTGAGAGGGCTCCAGGCCAAAGTCTTTTTTTAGGCTTGCGTAGTCGGTGGTACGATCTTTCATGGGGTCCCAGATGCTGCTTCGAGAGGAAACCAACTGTTTAAAATCTTTGTCGCCAGTGACCATGACGATGTGGAAGCCCTTTTCCTCCGCAGCCCGGACAAGGGTTCCGATAATATCATCAGCCTCATATCCTGCGAGTTCCAATGAGGGGATGTTCATGCCTTCAACGACTTGCTTGATGTAGGGTATCTGCACGGCAAGGTCCTCCGGCATAGGGGGGCGGTTCGCCTTATAAGCCTCGTACATTTCGTGGCGAAAGGTAGGGCCCTTTGTGTCAAATGCCATAGCCATGTGCTGAGGGTTCCGATCTGAGAGAAGCTTTAAGAACATGTTCGTAAAACCAAAAGTGGCGTTCGTGGGCAGACCCTGGGTTGTTGAGAGATGGCGGACGGCATGGTAGGCTCGGTATATGTAGCTGCTTCCGTCAATGAGATATAGTATTTTGGATTTTGGATTTGCGGCTGACGCCTTGAGAACAGTATGGATTTTGGATTTTGGATTGTACATCGCTGTCATGTAAATGTGTTTGCTGTGTTCACACAGTTTTCTGTGTTTCTTGTGTCTGTAGTGCCCGCCCTGCCCGCCCTGGCGCGACGCCTTACCGTAAACTACCAGGCCACTAATCCAGGTCTGGGCCAGGGGCGCTAAGCCAAATGCTTATATCAAGATGGAAAGCCAAGTCTGAGCCAGGGTTAACCCAAAGAACTCGATAAACCCAATAAACTCGATAAACCCTGCTTACCATGAATCAGGAGCCATGACAACGGCCATGGGCCACTCTATCAGCTCGAAAGGATGGCAGCTCGAAAATAGGGATGGACAATTTCTTGTCCTGTATTATACAGTCTTTGAACGAAAACTCCCTAAATTGCAGTTTTCCTGTCATTGCGAGGGAGGTACGACCGAAGCAATCTCCTGAAAATAAAGAGATTGCTTCGTCGTTCGTTCCTCACTCCTCGCAATGACAACTCGCATTCAAGGGTTTTCGTTTAAACATTATATGGTCTTTCAGAGAGAGATTTAGGGATTGTCTGTGAATGGAAGCACAACCAGTAAACAGCAGGCCAAGACCCAAAAGGAGAAGGAAAAAAGAGTATTACTGCCATCTATGCGGCCAAAAAGCTCCCTTCTGCTGGACCTGTCGCTGCGGTTTTCAGATATGCCAGGAGTGCATGATGGAAAATTTATGGGGCATGACCTGCAACGCCATTGATTGGACATGCCCTGACTGCGGTGGGCAGTGTGGGTTTGGGAATCAATGATTGGACAGGAGGGAAGTAAGTCTTCTAACCCTTTCTTCCACCTCATGCCTTATCTGTCGCATAATCTCAATCGGCTTACCAGCAGGATCTGGCACAGACCACTCTTGATGGGGCGCTCCCGGAAAAAAGGGACAGGCCTCTTCACAGCCCATGGACACGATTAAGTCTGGTGTTCCAAAGCGAGCAGCTTGCTCAATCGATTTTGGTTTGCGAAAGGCCATGTCTATATCCTTTTCTCTCATAACCTCTTCCATGAGTGGATTGATCTCTTTGGCAGGCGCACTTCCCGCGCTTTCAACCTCAATCTTGTTCCCAGCATGGTACCGGGCAAAGGCACTGGCCATCTGGCTGCGGCAGGCATTTTCAGTGCATACAAAGAGAATCTTTTTTCTTTTAAGAAAGGGTGTTACGAGACTCTTGGCCTTCTCCTTTGCATCTGTCAGGGCTGTGGGGTGCTTTGCTATCTCTCCTGCCTTTTCGATCTGTTTATAGGTGAGGCTGCCATCAAAACTCGCCCCGACCGCGTCAAAAAAGTATTTGGCCGTGAGACTGAGGCCTTCAAAGAGGTTTTTCCCCTTTGTGGCCCCCAGGGACAACAAAAAACCGTGCCGCCACTTTCGGCCCGGATCCACGAGCTTGTGCACATATCTCCTTGCCCACAAGGCTTGAGATCGATCAATAAGGGCTTTCATCTGGGCGGTAGGACCATAGAAGAATATGGGGGTGGCCATCACGATAATGTCTGCCTGGCGAAGTAAGGGGTAAATCTGCTGCATGTCATCATCAATGGGACAAAAACCCTCCTTTTCGCAGGTGCCACATTCCTGACAAGGCGAGATATTCTTACGGGCTACATCCAAAAGCTGTGTGCGGGCACCAAGTCTTTCGGCCTCGGCGAGAAATGTGGAGAGGAGAATGGTGGTGTTTCCTTTGGTGCGCGGACTTCCTTGTAATCCAACGACAAACATTGAAGAGCTTCAACAGAGCGGGCCCCGATACGGTCGTTCCTCAAGGGTAAACAAGACGGGGGGTTCTGCCTCACGGCAGTGCTTCGCGGACGGGAAGCACTGCAGGTAAAGTTTAGATTGAAAGATGGTTCTTGCTCAATCTACGACAATAACAGAAATGTTTTTCGCAAGCTGAACAAGTTTATTTGAAATACTGCCGAGCACGAACTGCTTGATCCCTGAGAGGCCCCTTCTTCCTATAAC
>DAOURD010000333.1:0-3070 GCA_030625295.1 Desulfobacterales bacterium
AATCATCCACGTTTTCTTTGGGCCATTGGAGTGCAAGTCTCGATGTCCATTATAATTTCTCATTTTTGTTGTATGCCCTCGTTGGAAAATAATTCTAATGGGAAGTTGGCGATGCAAAGAACAAAAACGAAGTACGGAAACCCTGGGAGTGCTTTTTTCATGTCAGTCCTCCTTTAAAGATATCTATCCGTAATCCTTTAGGAAAAGTCCAGCTATTTTTTTCCTGGCCATCAGGCAAGACGAAAAACAGCCACGCCCTTGACTCAGCACCTGTTGTTTGCCCTCACTCTTGAACGGGGAGGGTTTGGCCTCCGGCCCATAGAGCCTACGCATCGGAGGGGTGGGGGTGGTGAAAATGGCCGGCGATCCACCCTCCGCCTAGAACCCGTTCGCCTTGATAGAAGACAGCGGCCTGCCCTGGCGTAATAGCGTACTGCGCTTTGGAAAAGCGAACCGTGGCCGTGTAGCGATCAACGGGCGTCAGGATGGACTCTGCTTCCCGGTGACGATAGCGGATACGGGTTTGGACTGATATGGCTTTGTCCGGAGGTTCAGTCTCGATCCAGTTGATGCGGGTGACCATACATTCTGTGGCTGCTAACTCGGATTTGAACCCGATGACAAGTCGGTTTTGCTCCTTATCAAGACGAATCACATAGTATGGGGCTGGCCCGGGTATGCTAATCCCTTTGCGTTGTCCTACGGTGTACGCATGTAGGCCCTGGTGGCGTCCTAAAGTCTGACCCCTGGTGTTTGTAATCGGGCCGGGTTCACGGCGAAATCCTGCCGACTTGGAAAGAAACTCTCTATAGCTTTGATGTCGCACAAAACACAATTCCTGGCTTTCGCGCGCAAGACACGATGTAAGTCCCCATGCCTTCGCCATTTTCTGTACCTGGTTTTTGGTATAGCTTCCCAGGGGAAACATGGCCTGTCTTAACTGCTGTTGGGTCAGGAGAGCCAGGAAGTAGGACTGGTCTTTGGCCCGGTCCACACCCTTCAGGAGGGAAAAGTGCCCGTTTGCTTCCTGGCGTATTCTGGCATAATGGCCTGTCGCCAGAGTTGAGGCACAAAGGGCTTTGGCTCTTTCCAGGACAAGGCCGAACTTGATACGCTGATTGCAGACCATACACGGGTTCGGAGTTTGTCCTGACCGGTAGGTATCGGCAAAGTAGCGAACAACCTCCCTTTCGAAGGCTTCGGAACAATCGATCACTTCAAGGGGAATCCCGATCTGCTCTGAAACGGTCTGGGCCCAAGAGCTGACACGGGACAATGGCCTGGATGGTGTTGCTTGGCCGGGGGTAAATTCATAACCCGTTCGGAAATGAAGTCCAATGACTCGGTAGTTTTTCTTCTTAAGAAGGGCAGCTGCGACAGCGGAATCAAGACCGCCGCTCAAGGCAACGGCTACGGTCTGCTTCATTTCAGGATTGTGTTTCCTGTGGTGCGAATCTCCATGGCCCTGGGGGGGCAGGCTGGAACACAAAGTCCACATACGCTGCATTTCTTATGATTGAACACGACGGTCATCTCAGGCCGCTCGATGGACAAAGCACCTGTGGGACAGACTGCGGTGCAGGCTCCGCAGTGGGTGCACTTGATCGTGTTGCGCTTGATGTCCTGGCCAACCGCGTGCACCTGCACCCCGCGCTCTTTCAGGTATTGAACCCCTTTGTTAAAGTCCTTTCTTCTCCCAGAGAGTTCCAGGACCATGACCCCTTCCTTGCGGGGCAGTATGGTGGCCTTAAGGATATTGAATGTGAGGTCAAAGTCACTGGCCAAGTAACAGACGATCGGTTTTTCCACTTCCGTTTTTGGAAACCGAAGCACGAGCATTCTAGAATACATATTCACACCTCTACCCCGGATAAACCGGAAATCCAAAGCACGAAATTCGAAACTCGAAACAAATTCGAAATTCTAAATTTCCAAATGTTCAAAACAATAATTTTTTTCTTAGATATGGGCTTTGGGTTTATGTCATTTGAATTTTGAAAATTTGGTCATTGTTTGCGGCTTACGCCTTGAGAACAGTACGGATTTGCGGCTCACGCCTTGAGAACAGTACGATATTCGGGTTTGGAATTTAACATTCTGATTTTTATGTAGTTTTCTATGCACAAAGATATTTTCTGCCAGAAAAACGCGAACTTTACAACTAACGGACTAACGGGAACTACTCATGCATGGACTGCCTATAGACGTGAAACATGCGCTGCAAAGCGGTAAAATTCGTTAAGCAGGCAAGGATTACAAGTCCGATGAGAAGTTGCCCGGTAAGGAGTGCGAGGGTCAACACAATGAATCGTTCCAGACGGGTAAAGAGCCCAACGTTGCATGAGATGTTCAATCCTTCGGCCCTTGCGCGTGCGTAACTGACCATCAGTGAGCCCAGCAAGGTCAAAAAGGTGAGCAGTACCAGCATGTGCCTACCCTGGAGGCTGGACCAGTAAAGGATGCCAAAAAGAACAGCGGCCTCTGAATATCGGTCCATGAAAGAATCGAGAAAGGCCCCGAACCGTGTTTCAAGCCCTGCAATTCGCGCCAGCGCGCCATCCAGCGCGTCAAAGGGGCCGGAGAGAAGGAACAACCATCCCCCGTAAGAGATATGACCTGTTGCAACGGCAGCTCCGGCGGCGGATGCTATGAAGAAACCGATCAAGGACAGGAGGTTGGGTTGTACGCCAAGTCTGGCCAACAGACTAGAAAGAGGGTCAAGTATGACGTCTGCCCAGCCTTTTACCCAGCCCGTGAGTGTCCAGTATTCACGGTTTATCCTTGAAGAGGTTTGATCTTCATCCCTGTTCTTGGACTTCTCCAAGCTTAATCCTTTCACCTGCCTGCAAGAAGGGCTCGGTAATCCTGAATCCCTCACCATCAGAAAACTTCTATTCGCGGCTACACCGTCAACCTTTAACGAAATTTTCCCGTAGGCGTTCCCAGATTCAGAGTTCACCGTTTCAGCCGTCGTAGCCTGCCGACTTCGCCATAGTAGCCATAGGCTACGACGGCTGAAACGGCTACTATGGCGAAGTCGGCTCAAATTTTCGGTGAACCCCGAACCTAT
>DAOURD010000092.1:0-5813 GCA_030625295.1 Desulfobacterales bacterium
GTTAGAATCGGCGGCCACAATATCAAGGAGATGAAGACAGATGTCCTCCTCTCCATGGTGAGTATGGTCTTCCAGGATGTATATCTGTTTAACGATACGATCTACCAGAATATTGCCTATGGTTCAAAAACAGCCACCAGAGAGAAGATCATAGAGGCGGCCAAAACGGCCCAGTGCCACGATTTCATTACCAGGCTGCCTCACGGATACGACACCATGGTCGCCGAAGGTGGCTCGACATTATCCGGTGGTGAGAAACAGCGCATCTCCATTGCGCGGGCCATCCTGAAAGACACACCCATAATCCTGCTGGATGAGGCCACCGCCTCGGTCGATCCTGAAAACGAGCATCTCATTCAAGATGCGATCAATGCGCTGGTTGAATCCAAGACACTCATTATCATCGCGCACAGGCTTTCGACAATTACCAGCGCAGATCAGATCATTGTCCTTAACAGCGAAGGAAAGATTAAGCAGGTTGGCAAACATCAAGACCTCGTAAAGGCGGGTGGGTTGTATAGCAGGCTTTGGGGAATGAGGCAACAGGCGAGAGGCTGGAAGATCAGTCATTTGAACAGAGGGGTTAGGAACAATATTGGAGGGATAGAAGAGGAGAGATAGAAGAATGGATAAGAAATTATTATTGATAAACCCAGTCAACACTCGTCTAATATCATCATCAGGCAAAAAGTTCAAGGCGTTTAGTCAGCCTCTTGGACTCGGGATAGTGGCAGCATTGACACCTGATGATTGGGAAGTAGAAATCATTGATGAGCATATCAAACCCTTCGAGTACCAAGAGGCTGATTTAGTCGGTCTAACCGCTTTCACCGAATCTGTCATTAGGGCTTATGAAATTGCTAGTCTCTATCGAGAAAGAGGTACACCATCGGTGTTAGGTGGAATTCACGTATCAATGTTGCCTGACGAAGCTTTGCAATATGTGGATACTATCGTCATCGGTGAGGCAGAAAGTGTTTGGGCCAAAGTGATTGCCGATTTTAATGCAGGTAGAATGCAAAGGGTCTACCGGGGTGAAAGGCAAGACCTAAAAGGGGTTCCTCAACCACGTCGTGATCTTTTTCATTCTGACTATTCGATGGGTTTCATTCAAACTACACGAGGTTGTCCGAACAATTGTGAGTTCTGTTCCGTTACCATCTTTAACGGTAGGCAATACCGTAGGCGGCCTGTGGAGAAAGTTTTGGATGAACTGGAAACAATTCCCCAGAAATATGTTCTGATTATAGACGATAACCTGATTGGTCATGGCAAAAAGGAAGAAGAGCGTGTTCTTGCCCTATTCCAGGGGATCATTGACCGTGGAATTGAGAAGCATTGGCACTGCCAGGCCTCTCTGAATTTTGGTGAGAATGAAGATCTGCTGAAATATGCTGCAAAAAGCGGGTGCCAGCTGGTGATGTTCGGACTGGAAGCAGAAGATATTCCCGCACTAAAAGAGGCGAACAAAAAAGTAAACTTGAAAGTAGGGGTATCCAACTATGAAGAAATATTTGACCGTATTCACCAGCATGGTATGGGGGTATATGGAAGCTTCATCTACGGTTTCGATAGTGATACGCCGGAGAAGTTACGCCGCCGTACTGACTATATACTTAAGAGTGGGGTTGATTACGCGGGTCTATCCATTCTGACACCATTGCCAGGAACTAGACTGTTTAATAGAATGAGAGATGAAGGGCGGCTACTTTACACTAATTTCCCTGATGACTGGTGTCACTACGGTTTTGACCGCGTTTCGCATCGGCCAGCCTTAATGGAGCCAGAGCAGCTCACTGATATATTCCGAGAAAGCACTCAGTTGGTCTATAGTTTTGAAACTATCAAACGCAGGTTTGAGAAAACTTTGCATGCCACCCAAAATATCTCTTTAGCTCTGCTGCTTCAACAACTGAATCTCACTCAACATGACTTTGCATTCGCTTTATAGGGATAGACTTTTGTTAATTAAATTGTTATATACCCCATCCGCTTGCGGTGGGGAATCCTTCAGTTCCCTCTCCTTGGGGAGAGGGGTAGGGTGAGGGGATAAAATTGCTTAATCCTTTTACATACCCCGCCCGCTTGCGGCGGGGTGGTTAATTTTGAGAATCTATAAAAAGATATATATTCCTCAGGTTTCAGGTTTCAGATTCTTTACTCCTGAAACCTGAAACCAAAACGGGATAAAGATTTAGGTCCATATAAGAATTAATCTAAGTACGAATTTATTAAGCGAACGATGAGACATCATGCATATTTAAACCTTTAAAATCTGAGAGGAAAGGGTTGTGAATCCTAACATTTCCTTCGGTACCCTCAACACCGTTGTATCAGGTGAAATGCTGTCAATGCAGACTGTTATTCCCCAGGCATTTCCCGATTTCATCGTGGCTGTCACCTCTCTAACGCTGACCTCCCTTTTTTTGTTGTTCATTGACTGGCGCCTGAGTCTGGTGACCATAGCGGTTATCCCGGCGGTCGCGCCGTTTTATTTATGGCAAAAGAATGTATTGGCCCGAGGGCTAAGAAAAAGATCCGATTCTCTGGCCATGCTCAATTGTGAAGTGATTGAATACGTTGAGGGTATGGAGGTATTGAAGGCATTCAAGCAGACCGGGAAACAATTCAAAAAATTAGCGGGATCGTCAAAAAATTCAAGGACGTCAACATAAGTGTCACCATGAAAGCCGAACTCCTCATGACCCTTACCCAGGTGATGATCGATCTGGGTCTGTGCCTTATTCTTTTGTTTGGAGCATTTGAACTTTAGAGGAAAATATTGTGGAATCCAAATATGGAGATAACCCCTGGCTGATCTGTGGGGAACCAAATCCCAGGAGTCGCCTTCGCTTATTTTGTTTTCCCTATGGCGGAAGCGGGGTTTCGATCTTTCGTCAATGGCCGGAAAATATGCCGGAAAGCATTGGGATCTGTCCTGTTCAGCTTCCCGGGCGTGAAAACCGTATAGATGAACCTCTTTTCACCGTAATGCCGCGTCTGATTGATGTTATGGCCGCGAATCTTGATTCCTGCTTCGACATACCCTTTGCCTTGTTCGGTCATAGCATGGGGGGAGTGGTTGCCTTTGAACTGGCACGGTATCTGAGTCACGCGCAGGGGATAGATCCTGTGCATCTATTCGTTTCTGCTTCACGGCCCCCCCATATTCGGGAGCCACGCCCTGTCCACCAACTGCCCAAACAGGAGTTTATCAACGTAATGCGCAACAGCGGTGGCATACCGAAAGCTGTGTTGCAAAACAATGAATTCATGGAATTGATACAGCCGATACTTCGCGCCGATTTCGCCCTTATTGAGACCTTGCCGTGTAATGACCGCAAGCCTTTGCCTATCCCCATCACCGCATTTGGAGGGACTGAAGATAGTTACGTCACCGCGGCTATGGTTGATGGCTGGCGGAAATATACATCAAGGACTTTCTCAATAAAGATGTTACCCGGCGATCATTTTTTTCTCAAAAGTGCTCAGTCAACCCTATTGCAATCTATTACTCAAATACTCTTGCCGTACCTTAACGAAGTTGACTGACCGCACGTAGTCGAACGGGTGAACGCTCACTTTGAGTTGTTTAACAATTTGCATGTAAGGAGGATCAAATCTATGGCGTCTGAGATCAAATCAATCATCGACCTCATCGAATACGAAAAGGCCAAATCCGAGGATTTTGCCAACATCCAGTTACCCAGGACCGTGCCTGCCGTCACAGTCCACCGAAGTGAGGCAAAAATGTTAGAGGGCCTCGAAATCGAGTAAAAGGATCCGCGCAAGTCGCTTCACATAGATGAGGTAGAACTGCCACCCATGGGCCCCTCGGATGTGCTGATTGCAGTCATGGCTTCCGCAATGAACTACAATACCGTCTGGACATCCATCTTTCAGCCGACCCCTGGATTTAAGTACCTGGCCGAATTTTCGCAATTCAATAAATTGAATGCATGCCATAATCGGGACTATCACGTTGTTGGAAGTGATGCGGCAGCGGTTATCCTCAGGATCGGCGTTGCGGTGACGAGATGGAAGCCTGGTGATCGAGTGACGATTTATGGTGGTCTCATTGATACTGCCTCTCCTGAAACTTATGATGACGCGGTGCGTGAACCGCACGCAAGGGCGTGGGGCTTTGAGACAAACTTCGGTGCTTTCACTTATTTGACGGTTGTTCGTGAAAATCAGCTTTTGCCTAAACCGGAACACCTGACATGGGAAGAAGCCGCTTCCTTGCCACTTGTGGCCAGCACAGCTTATCGGATGCTTGTATCAAAACACGGCGCGCAGATGAAACAAGGAGACAATGTGCTTGTCTGGGGTGCTTCGGGAGGGCTTGGCGCCCTTGGAATCCAGTTCGTTCTCAACGGCGGTGGCTTTCCGATCGGCGTTGTGTCCAGCCCGGGGAAGGCTGAGATAGTGCGAAAGCTGGGCTGCCCGGCCGTGATCGTGGTAGACCATAATGCCGGAGAAGGCCGATTCATTGACGAGAATGGTAAAATGAACATCAGGCAGATGCACCGTCTGCGAATAAATATCCGGAAGCTGACAGGCCGCGAAGATTGCGATATTGTTTTTGAGCATACGGGACGTTCGACCTTTGCTGCAAGTGTTTTTGTGGCAAAAACCGGAGGGAAGATCGTTACATGTGGATCGACCTCCGGTTACGAGCACGTCTTCGACAACCGTTATCTCTGGCAGCGTATTAAAACGATCATCGGAACACATGGTGCCAATTACAACGAGGCTATGGAAGCAAGCCGCCTCGTATCCAAAGGCAAGATTCACCCGATAATCTCTAAGGTTTTTCCACTCTCGGAGGTCAAGGAGGCTGCTTATCAAGTCCATCGAGGCCTTCATGTTGGAAAGTTGGGCATTCTCTGCCTCTCACCAGAAGAGGGATTGGGTATACGGAATCGAGAACTGCGGGAAGAGATCGGGGAGGAGAGGCTCAATGTTTTTCGAGGTTTTCGTGGTGATTTTGCCTCTGCTGCTGTTGCAAAGTAATTTCGCCAGTGGTCAGAGAATATGCCTGAAGATGTGGAAGTATGTCTTGTTCAGCTTCCGGGGCGGGAAAATCTGATAACTGAACGGCGATTTACCAGCCTTTTACCCCTTATTAATGCCATAGCCGAAGCCCTTGATCCCTATTTTAATCTACCTTTCGCTTTTTTCGGTCACAGCATGGGGGCAAAGACCGCTTTTGAACTTGCACGTAAACTTCGCAGAAAAAAAGGCGTCCAGCCGGTTCATTTGTTTGTTTCCGGCTCCCGCCCTCCTCATATTCCGGAACCACGGCCTCTCCACCTGTTGCCGGAGCAAGAGTTTACCAAGGAACTCCATCGTTTTTCCGGCACACCAGAGTCAGTGATGCAAAGTAGAGATCTTATGGAGATGTATCTGCCGATTCTTCGTGCTGACTTCTCTATAGATGAAACGTATATTTATTACGAAGATAATCCCCTTGACTGTCCTATCTCAGCTTTTGGCGGCAGTGAGGATAAAGAAGCAAACCGGCAGGAGCTTGATGCCTGGCGTCAACACACAACAGGTCCTTTCACCCTTCAGATATTCCAGGGAGACCATTTTTTCATCAAAAGCTCACAATCACTTCTTTTGCATTCAATTTCCCGGGTTCTTGCACAGCACCTTAGCTGAAAAATATTTGACAGGATAACAGGATTTACATGATTTTTTGCAAAAGTTCACCGCAGAGCCGCAAAGGACGCAAAGGGAAGAAAAGATTTTCCTTTCTGTTGAGAGGACAGAAAGGAAAAAAGTCTAATGCCTTCAGGACATTCAAA
>DAOURD010000351.1:0-2887 GCA_030625295.1 Desulfobacterales bacterium
ATGATGGCAACTATCGGTAACAGGGAAAATCTCAAAAAGACACATGACTGGAATCATTGAAGTACCGGAGAGTTCTTCTCTTTCGTTACTTCATATCGACGCCTTTTGCACGGACAAACAAGTTTGTCCATGGCACCCATAGGTACTGACAGAAGACTATACTCCTACCAAATACTCATCCTTAATTTTACGCACTCCTCCATAATTACTCCAACGGTAGAACCTTCTTATGGTACCACTACCAGAGGTAGTGGTTTAGGCCGATTAATTAAAAATAGATGCCCTTAATTCACAATTCACAATCCCGGTTTATCCGGGTTAGGGATTGTGGATTGATCCCCCTGGAATCTGATATTTTTTCATCTTGATTCTGAGTGTCTTGCGGTCAATACCAAGCAATCGGGCAGCGTGGGTCTTATTCCCCTCTGTGCGTTCAAGCACCTTCATAATGTGCAGACGTTCCATTTCCTCCAGGCAAACCGGGTCTCTCATAAGCACACTCGACAGCACTGTATTGGAATAGACAAGATCCTGTCTCGTAATGGTCCTGTCTCGTGCAAAGACCACCAGCCGCTCCACAGTATTTTCCAGTTCCCGGACATTGCCGGGCCAATGGTATTCTGTGAATGCCTTCATGGCATTTGAGGAAAAGTCCCCAATCGCTTTACCCTCTCTCCTGCCAAACCTTTGTAAGAAGTGTTTTGCCAGCAAAGGGATATCCTCTTTACACTCCCGCAGAGGCGGCAGGTGTATGCAGACCACGTTGAGTCGAAAGAACAGGTCTTCACGAAAGAGTCGCTCGGCAATGGCTTTTTGAAGATCCCGGTTTGTGGCTGATATAAGGCGGACATCGACTTTAACGACCTTGTGGTCTCCTACCTTGGAGATGCGCTTTTCTTCCACCGCCTTGAGGAGCTTGGCCTGGATCTCCAGATTTATGTTGGATATCTCATCAAAGAACAGGGTTCCCCCCTGGGCCATCTCAAATTTTCCGTATTGGGTTGCATCTGCGCCCGTAAAGGCTCCTTTCACATGACCAAAAAGTTCACTTTCAAATATGGTCCTCACCAGGGAGCCGCAATCGACGGATATAAAGGGATACCTACGTCGCTTGCTCATCTCGTGGATCTTACGGGCCACAAGCCCCTTGCCTGTGCCAGTCTCACCCTGAAGCAAAACCGTGCTGTCTGTGGGGGCAACCATGGCGATCATCTCCTTGACCTTTTCCACAGCAGCGCTTTTACTGAAAATTTCGGTGCCCCGGGCCTCCTGCTTGAGGCTTTGCTTGAGATACAGGTTTTCGATGGTCAACTGGCGGTTTCTCAGCACCCGGTCAACCAGTTTGAGTAGTTCCTCGGGGGTGAAGGGCTTGGCAATAAAGTCAAAGGCCCCCAGCTTGATGGCCTGAACAGCGGTTTCAATGGAGCCGTATCCTGAGATCATGACGACCATGGCTTCAGGCTCCAGGTCCTTCATTTTGGCCAGGACAAATAGCCCGTCTTCTCCGGGCATCTTCAAATCGAGAAGGATAAGGTCAAACGACCATTTTTCGAGCAGGACCAGACCTTCACGACCACTTTTTGCCAGGGTAACGCTGTGCCCATTCTTAGTGAGGGTCTGGTGACAGGCATCCCGCATGTACGCGTCATCGTCAATCACCAGGATGTTGTAACTGGCCGCCATAAATTCCCTCGACTATTTATGCTGCGTAGCGCTTCTTTATTTTTTCAAATTCCCCGCAGGTCATCTTTCCTTCAGGACATTTTCCGAGACGCACACACTTGGGGCCTGCTCCTTTAAAGACACTCGGGCACACCTCACGAGCGATTTCAAGCATCTGGTCGGCGACGCCACGGATTTCCCACTGAGCCCGCAGACACAGACGTTCTCCAAAAAAATGGAGGAGTTCCCGGGCGTTCATGGTCACCAAGATCTTGGTCTCGCACGCATTGGGAAGTACATAGCGGGCATCCTCATTACTTGATTCGCCCTTATTCCCCAAGGCCTCATTGAGCTTAGCGTAACGCTTCGCCAGGTATTCCATGGTTTTCTGAAAGTACTTTTCCGCGTCTACCTCTACGTCTCCTTCTTTAACCTTCTTCCCCTTTAGCTGCGGCGGCATGACATAATCAAAACCATCGTGTCTCACGTATCGTTGGCTGCGCTGTGAATAACTGGCCAGCCGGTGTCGAACAAGTTGATGGGTCATGGCCCGTGATACGCCCTCAATATAGAACGTAAAGACAGCGTGCTCAACCGGACTCATATGTCCCATATCACGCAACACTCTAACAAACTTTTCTACCCGGCTCTGGTCCTGGCTAAAAATCGTTTTTGTGTCTTTCGCGTAACACAGCCTGGCGGCAGAAGCGATGACCTCTCCAGGTGCATCGGTATAACGGATCAAACGAACCCTTGCTTTTGTCCTTTTCATATAACCAGAACTCCTTTCTGCCGTATTTCGTTCCGGGGCTCCGTACACAGTAAGTCCTTCCGTCATTCAGCCTTCAGCTCACTGTCTTATGATAGATCCTTCCGACAGCAGACCGGCTGAGAGTTCACGTGCCATCCAATCGTCTATCGCACTAAACATTTATCAACATAACTTTCTAAGGTATCTTTTAAATATTGGAACTCTTCATCAGAGTACGTCGTTTCATCAAGAAATTTCGAATTTAGTGCCTTTGATGAAACGAACTTTTGTAAAATATATAATTTAGCCCCTTTTATCAATTTCCCTATTTCAATAATGTTTTCTTTCCTGAGTTGGGATTTTACAATAGTTGTCCGAAACTCATAGCCTAACCCTGAATTCTTAACCAACTCTATACTGCGTGTAATTCCACTTATATCCACATTAGAACAAGTGACTTCCGGGTACTTTTCC
>DAOURD010000360.1:0-2810 GCA_030625295.1 Desulfobacterales bacterium
GTATAATACAGGACAAGAATTTGTCCATGTCTATTTTTGAGCGGATAAAGTGGCCCCTGACCATTGTCATGGCTCCTGATTCATGGTAAGCAGGGTTTATTGGGTTTATTGGGTTTATTGAGTTCTTTGGGTTGACCCAAATACAACAGACACGCCATACTATGACCTCCAAGGAAAACACCATCTATCTCATTGACGGAAGCAGCTACATATACCGAGCCTACCATGCCGTCCGCCATCTCTCCACTACCCGGGGTCTGCCCACCAACGCGACCTTTGGTTTTACAAACATGCTGTTAAAACTTTTCTCAGATCGGAAACCTGAGCACATGGCTATGGCATTTGACGCAAAGGGTCCTACCTTTCGCCATGAAATATACGAGGCTTATAAGGCTAACCGCCCCCCAATGCCAGAGGACCTCGCCGTGCAGATACCCTACATTAAGGAAGTCGTTGAAGGCATGAACATCCCCTTATTGGAACTCGCAGGCTATGAGGCTGATGATATTATCGGAACTCTGGCCCGTGCTGCTGAGAAAAAGGGCTTCCACGTTGTAATGGTCACGGGCGACAAGGACTTTAAACAACTGGTCACCCCCGGGATCAGCATCTGGGATCCCATGAAAGACCGTACCATTGATTATGCGGGCTTAAAGAAAGACTTTGGCCTTGAGCCCTCTCAATGGGTGGATGTTATGGGGCTTTCCGGGGATACCTCGGACAACATACCAGGGGTTCCGGGCATCGGGGAAAAGACGGCCATTGAATTGGTCAAGACCTTTGAGAGCCTGGAGGAAATTTTTGAAAACCTTGACAAAATAACAAAGAAAAAACTTCGCGAGAACCTGACCAACTTTCGTGAACAGGCCATGTTAAGCCGTCAGCTCGTGGCAATCAATACCGAGGTTCCTTTATCTGTCGAGATTGCATCATTAAGTGTTTCAGATCCTGATGCAGAAAGGCTGGCTCGCCTTTTCAAGGACCTGGAGTTTCAAAGGCTCCAGAAGCTGTTTCCTATGAAGGCCGACCTTAGCCACAAAAACTATCGCGTAGTTCTGGATGATGATGCCCTCAAGGCGCTAATCGATGAGCTGAAGCAGGCAGGGATGTTTGCCCTCGACATAGAGACAACGGCAAAGGATCCCATGCAGGCTGAGGTTGTGGGGTTCTCTTTTGCGTGTCGGCCAAATGAAGCCGCCTACATCCCCTTGCGACACCGCTATTCCGGTGCCCCCAGGCAGCTTGACCCGGAGAGCACGATTGCGAGCCTGAAACCTCTCCTTGAAGACCCGAAGCTGGCCAAGGTGGGCCAGAATATCAAGTACGACTGGATCGTGCTGAAGCGTTCCGGCATTGATCTGCAAGGCGTCTTCTTTGACACCATGGTGGCCTCCTACCTCCTGAATCCGATCCGGCGCGCCCATAACCTGGAGACGATTGCGGCCGAATACCTTGATCATAAAATGATATCCTACAAAGAAGTCACCGGTAACAAAAAGGGCAACAAGGGCTTTGACGAGGTCCCCGTAAAGGATGCGGTGCCCTATGCCTGTGAGGACGCAGATATCACCTTAATGGCCTATGAGGTGCTAAAACCCAAGGTCCTGGAGGGCGGATTTGACAGCCTCTTCAAAGAAGTAGAGATGCCCCTCGTACCGGTCCTCGTGGACATGGAAATGTCTGGGATTTGCGTGGATAAGGATCGTCTGGAGGTTGTATCAAAAGAATTTGAGCGCCAGCTCTATGAAACAGAAGATCGAATATACGCCATTGCTGGAGAGCGTTTCAATATTCAATCCCATCAGCAACTGGGCCGGATACTTTTTGAAAACCTCAAGCTCCCTATTCAAAAAAAGACGAAAAAGAAGACTGGGTATTCCACAGATGTAGAGGTACTTACTACGCTTTCCCTGGAACATGAACTCCCTGCACTGGTCCTGCAATACCGCTCACTTGCCAAGCTCAAGTCTACTTATGCCGATGCCCTTGTGGATCTGATTCATCCGGAAACTCGCCGCATCCATACGTCTTACAATCAGACCGTCACGGCCACCGGGCGTTTGAGCAGCAGTGACCCCAACCTTCAAAATATTCCCGTGCGGACCGAAGAGGGGCGCAAGATCCGGGCAGCCTTTGTTCCCCGAAAAGGCTGGACCATGCTATCTGCGGACTACTCTCAGATAGAGCTCCGGCTCCTTGCCCACTATTCCGAGGATCCCATGCTTGTTGAGGCATTTGAAAAGGGCGAGGATATCCACGCACGCACAGCGGCTGAGGTTTTTCAATTGCTGCCGGGTCTGATTACACCGGAGATGCGCCGTCAGGCCAAGGTCATCAACTTTGGGATCATCTACGGGATGAGCCCTTTCAGGCTTTCCAAGGAGCTTGGCATCAGTCAGAAGATGGCAAAGATCTACATTGAAAACTACTTTCGCAGATACAAAGGCGTCAAACGGTTCACAGAAGAAACCAAAGAGGAAGCGCGCAAAGCGGGCAAGGTGGCCACGCTGCTGGGCCGTCATCGTTGCCTGCCCGACATCTTAAGCAAAAACCGAACGGCCCGTGAGTTTGCCGAGCGCACGGCCGTTAACACGCCCCTTCAGGGCACGGCTGCCGATCTCATCAAGGTGGCAATGATACGGATACACAGGGCCTTTGGCCAAAAGGGACTGGAGGCCAAGATGCTTCTACAGGTCCACGATGAACTGGTGTTTGAAGTCCCACCTGAGGAGTTGGGGCGTGTCGAAAAACTTGTCACCGAAATCATGGAGGGGGTCTATCCGTTGAGAGTACCGCTCAAAGTTGACATC
>DAOURD010000322.1:0-3182 GCA_030625295.1 Desulfobacterales bacterium
GTCCCTCTCAGCAGGCAACCATTGCCAGGTTGCCCCATCATTCCATTATTCCAACATTCCAATTGTGAGCGAAGCGAATTAAGTTCTTCCTTTATCACCCCCCATTTTCATCAACTGTTTTTTTTATCAAGTTCTTATCAAAATCATCCCGGTCGGCATCATCCTGAAAGATCCCCTCGGCAAATGATGTGATGTAGCGCGTCCGGTGCGTCTATACGAACTCTTTGCGGCATGTTCGATGTTCGAGCCTATATCATATTTCGCTCTCATTTCGCTCTCAATGGGAAACACATAAATGCATGGCCCCAAAAGCCACAGTCTAGGGCGTCCCGCGTCTCCCCTATGCAAAATTGTTGCCTTGACCAAGATTTCCCATAAGTGGGGACATCCATTAGTAAATAAGTATCTTTTCTGCTATTTTGAGTTATTTATTTACAAATGGATGTCCCTTTCGTCTTTCCTTGGCCCGTTGATAGTCTGTCGGGTCTGGGACACCTGCCTCCCTGAACCCTTTTTTTCTTAAAAGGCAACTATCGCAATGCCCACATGCCTTTCCCTCGGCTGAAGGATCGTAGCAACTAAAAGTCATGCTGTAATCAATGCCAAGTTCGATACCTTTTCGAATGATTTCTGCCTTGGTCATATGGACAAGAGGTGTTCTGATTTTTATTTCTGCCTTGCCTTTTACGCCTGTTTTGGTAGCGAGGTTCGCCATGTGCTCAAAGGCCTCAATGTATTCAGGGCGACAATCGGGGTATCCGCTGTAATCGATGGCGTTCACGCCTATAAAGATATCTAATGCCCTGAGCACGTCTGCCCAGGCCAGGGCATAGGAGAGAAAGATGGTGTTACGCGCGGGGACATAGGTGACCGGAATCTCTTTCTGCATGTCTTGTTCAGTTCGGGATTTTGGCACTTCGATATCATCGGTCAGTGCGGAGCCACCTATTTTCGCCAAGTCAATGTCGATCACCAGGTGTTGTTTGGCACCTAGTGCCTTTGCAACCCTCCGGGCAGCCTCTAACTCTAGGGCATGGCGCTGTCCATAGCGGAAGCTAAGGCTATAGATCTCGTAGCCCTCATGCCTGGCGATGGCCATGGCCGTGGTGGAGTCAAGCCCGCCACTGGAAAGAACAATGGCTTTGTTTTTGTTGCTCATCGACTGGTCTGGTCTCAGACCCCTCTTTTGTCAGGGGCCCAGATGACTTTGTGGAGTTGTAGGTGAAGTCTCACATCCAGATGATCTTCAAGGATCCATTCTGCCAATGTGTCAAGCTCAATCCTGCCGTATGCGGGCGAAAAGTGAACCCGGTTCTTTCTGAAAATGTTGGTATCCATGAGATCCAGTATTCGTTTGGCGTACTTATAGTCCTCCCTGTCTGCGATCACAAATTTAACCTCGTCATGGTTGGTCAGCCTGTCCAGATTCCTCAGGTCGTTATGACCGGTCTGCCCGCTGGAGGGACATTTGATATCGACAATCTTCACGCAGCGATCATCGACCCGGCTGATGTCTTGGCTGCCGTTCGTTTCCATCAGTACCTCATAGCCTTCTTCAAGCAAGCGATGGATAAGAATGGGTGTCTCTCTTTGGATTAAGGGTTCACCTCCTGTAACTTCAACGAGAGTGCATTGGTGAGATGTGACTCGCTTGACAATCTCAGCGATCTCCAGTTCCGCCCCCTCTTCGTAAGCGTATTGTGTATCGCAATATGAGCACCTGAGGTTACATCCGGTCAGTCTGACAAAAACACAGGGTCGGCCAGCATAGGAGGATTCTCCCTGAATGCTGAAGAAAATCTCATTGACCTTCAAGGCCACCCCTATTCCTCCCAGTAAAAAGCTCCAGCCCCAGGGGTCTCGCAGACCTTGACCCTGGAGACTTTCACAACATCCGAATTGAGCTTTTCACCTAACTCCTTGTATAGAAATCTGGCAATGTTCTCGGATGAGGGATTCACGTCCTTAAACGCTGGAAGTTCGTTGAGGTTGAAGTGATCAAGGCCTTGGAGCACATCTTTGACAGCCTGTTTTACATCCCTGAAATCAACGCCTATGCCGATCTCGTCCAGCTCTTTGCATTTAACAAAAACTTCTATGATCCAGTTGTGCCCATGTATCCGCGCACAATCGCCCTGGTAACCCTTGAGAGAATGGGCGGCGGAAAAATGGGTTTTCACGTAGACTTCAAAGACGCCAGCCATGTGTCCTCCATTTTGTCAAGCAATCAGCAAGTTGCCAATTCAATTTGCTATTATCACGTTCGGGCTGTTTTCAAGAGGTTCCTCTCTGAACCCCGCATGGCAGCTTGCTCTTTCGAGACCCTTTTAGGGGTTTGTCCTTTGTCCGTTGCTGAAGGGCAGTCAACAATATCCCCTTTGTTTTCCCATGTCTAGAAAGTTATAAAACAATAGACGTCCCCAAAATGCCTGCCAGTCAAGAATGTTCCCAAGGTTTCTTAAAGACTTGACTCGACTGGTTCGTTTATCTTATATGAAAGCTTAGCTACTTTCGGTTTGACCAATCTTTCGAAATCTTTGTATGACAGTCTTATTAGCTCGCTGTGAGAACCTGCGTTGAATGCGATTTCTGCGCCTTCGGCCAAACTGGCCGCTACAAAAACGTCCATTCCATAAAGATTCCCAAAAGGCGGCATCGCACCAATTTCGCAGTCGGGAAACATATTTTCAAACTCCTCCTCGCTGGCGAGCTCGACTGAACTCGCTCCAGCGACTTTCTTCAGCAGATCGAAGTCAACCCTGTAGGAAGCAGGCAGAACAGCCATCGCCGTCTTCCCATCGATTTTGACCATCACTGTTTTGGCCAATTCCTTTCCTGGAATGTGCCCTGCCGCTGCAATCTCCTGGGCCGTGTAGACCGGGGAGTGACTGATTGTTACGTACTTGACTTGATGGCTGTCAAGATATTCCTTCAACTTTTTCACTGGCATAGCAACCCCCTTCTTCGTTGATAAGAGCATAACAAAACCATACAGACCTTGCCTGTTCAATACCCCACCTCTACCTCATCCCTTTTTTTGTCCAATGTCAAGGGCTGACCCATTTTTTTCCGCGCTGTGATGTGGCGTAAAAACCCAGCCAAGGTCCAAGGGGCCGCCCTTCAGTTTTGCAGGCTATTGGCAGGCTATTGGGGACGTAATTAACTTTTTAACTTAAGTTTAC
>DAOURD010000228.1:0-4036 GCA_030625295.1 Desulfobacterales bacterium
GACAGCAAAGAAGGTCACCACGAGCGGAATTCCTATGGTCATTGCAAGCGGCCTTAAACCAAACATCCTGAAAAAACTCTTTGAGGGCCGGGACATCGGAACCCTTTTTCTCCCAAGAAAGGAAAAGATGGGCAGTCGGAAATGTTGGATTGCTTTCACTCTAAAGGCAAAAGGTACCGTCAAGGTAGACAGAGGAGCAGCCAGGGCCATCCGCAAAGACGGCAGAAGCCTGCTGCCGATTGGTATTCTGGATGTTGAGGGTGACTTTGGTATAGGCGCTGCGGTCAGTTGCATAGACCTGGATGGGGTGGCTTTTGCCAGGGGGCTTGTAAACTATAGGGCCACTGACATCAGGAAGCTCATGGGCCTTAAGACCAACCAGATCGAACAGCGATTGGGATATAAGCACTACGACGAGGTGATTCACAGAGATAACCTGGTCATTACGGTGGACAAGGAGGGAACTGTATGTCAATAGAAAAGACCATCACGGATATGGCCCGAGATGCAAAAGAGGCTGCAAAGGTGGTGGCCCGTCTAAGTACGCAGAAAAAAGACGAGGCATTAGAACGCATTGCCCAAAAGCTCCTTGATGAGGCCGCCACGATCAAGCAGGAAAACGAAAAGGACCTGGAAGATGCAAGAGAAAAAGGGCTTTCAGAGGCCATGATCGACCGTCTCACGGTCAGTGATGCGGTCATAGAATCGATGGCACAGGGCCTGCGAGACGTAGTAAGGCTCCCCGACCCGGTGGGAAGGATTACCGGTATGTGGCTGCGCCCCAACGGTCTCCAGGTTGGTCGCGTGCGCATTCCCTTAGGCGTTATTGGGATGATCTATGAGTCGAGACCGAATGCCACTATCGACGCTGCAGGGCTTTGCCTGAAGGCCGGCAATGCGGCGATCCTGCGCGGCGGCTCAGAGGCCTTTCACTCAAATGCCATTCTGGCCCAGATCATCCAGGGGGCACTTCGGGAAATCGGCATACCGGAAGCTGCTGCCCAGGTGGTCCCGGTAAGGGACAGGACTGCCGTGAACGTGCTCCTTGCCCAGGAGGGATATGTGGACCTCATTATCCCCAGGGGAGGTGAGGGACTGATCCGTTTTGTGGCTGAAAATTCCAAGATCCCTGTCCTCAAACACTATAAAGGTGTCTGCCATGTCTTTGTAGATAAGGATGCAGACCCTGGTATGGCTGAAAAGATTTCGTACAATGCCAAGGTGCAGCGCCCAGGCGTTTGCAACGCCATGGAAACCCTTCTGGTCCATGAAGCTGTAGCCGGGTCATTTCTCCCTCAAATGGCCAAGCGCTTCGGGGAGGCGGGCGTGGAGCTGCGGGGGTGTCCTAAGACCTGTCAGATCGTGCCGGAGGCCAAAAAAGCCTCTGAGGAGGATTGGTCAGCCGAGTATCTGGACTTGATCCTTGCGGTCAAGGTGGTTGCCTCTATGGAAGAGGCCATGGACCACATTGCGCGGTACGGATCAGCCCACACCGAGGCGATTGTCACCTCGGACTATGCCCGGGCACGGCAATTTCTGAGGGAGGTGGATGCCTCCGTGGTCCTGGTAAATGCCTCTACGCGGTTCAATGACGGGGGAGAACTCGGTCTGGGGGCCGAGATCGGGATCAGCACTTCCAAACTTCATGCTTACGGACCCATGGGACTGGAGGAGTTGACAACCACCAAGTTTGTGGTTTTTGGAGACGGACAAGTCAGAACTTAGTTCTAAAATTCCTGTTTTTTCTGGCAGAGAATGTTTTTCGTATTCAATTTGAAGTGAGCTAAAGTGCCTAAAGTGAGCTAAAGCCCGCCCTGGTGCTACCTGGTCGGATCGGCCTGCCTTGCTTTTAGCATGCTGTATGTCTCGGTCAGGCTACTATGATTACAAGCCAGGTCTGGGCCAGGGTTAATGTGCACGCCTTCGGCGTGGTCAGTCTCAAAAACAGGTTGCGCCGGAGGTGCATTCCTCAACTTTAGGCACTTTAGTTCACTTTAGGCACTTTAGGCACTTCTTTTTGGTTCCGGCTTGTCCGGGCTAGGGTGTATTTGTGCGATTAGGCCTTTTTGGGGGTACCTTCAATCCGATCCACTTGGGCCACCTCAGGGCTGCGGTAGAGGTCCGAGAGGCTTTCAACCTGGACAGACTCTTGTTAATCCCATCAGCCCACCCCCCTCACAAGAGGGCCAATCATGTGGCCAATGCTGAGGATCGTTTGGAAATGGTCCGCCTGGCCATACAGGATGAGCCCTCCCTTGAGGCCTCTGACGTAGAACTGGCTCGTCCCGGCCTCTCATACACGATCGAGACCTTGCGATACTTCCAGGAGCGGTTTGGTCCTGAAAGTGACATCCATTTTATTGTCGGCCAGGATGCCTTTTCGGAAATCACCACATGGAAGTCGTATCAGGGGCTTTTTGAGACTGCTCATTTCATTGTGATGAGCCGTCCCCGCTCAAAGCTGCGTAGCCTGGAGGACTTTATCCACACCCAGATATCTGCAGAGTATCAATACGATCCCATATCCAACCGATACAGCCACCCCCGGTGGTGCACCATCTTCTGTCTGAATATCACTTACCTGGATATTTCGGCCACCGAGATACGAGAATGGATCAGACGGGGTCGCTCCATCCGTTTCCTCGTCCCCGACGTGATCCAGGGCTTTATTAACAAAAAGGGACTCTACCGATGACGCTACCCTACGAGCCGACTCTTGACCCTTACGTGAAAGCAGCCCTTGCTATGAAGGCATTTGATGTAGTCGTTCTTGATGTGCACGAATTGGCGTCCTTTGCGGACACCTTTATCATATGCAGCGGCCGGTCCCACCGCCAGGTCTCGGCCATTGCCGAATTCATAGAACACGACTTGAAGAAACAAGGGATCAAGCCTCTGGGTGTAGAGGGTCTCCAAGAAGGACACTGGGTTCTTATGGACTATGGCGATGTGGTCATTCACGTCTTCTATGAGCCGGTACGGATTTCCTATGACCTTGAAGGCCTGTGGTCAGATGCCAGGCGGATCGAAGAAAGTGAGCTTAGGCACTTGTCATGAAAGAACTCACACATCAGCCACTTGAGAAACAGGAGAAACTCGCGCTCATCAGCCCCAAAGACCTCTTGAGGCTCCCGGGTAAGAAGGCCCTTGAACTGATTCTTGAGTCGCCCAGACCTGTTACACTGGTGCAATCGTTGGCCGAAGAAGATCTCTTCTGGCTTATCCAGGAGATTGGTCCTGAGGATGCCCTTCCGATCCTGTCCCTTGCCTCCAATGATCAGTGGCAGTATCTGCTGGACCTGGAGCTGTGGACAAAGGACCGCCTGGAAATCGATTCGGTCAATCGCTGGCTGCACCTTCTGCTCGAGGCAGACCCAGAGAGGTTCCTGATCTGGGGACTGCGCGAGCATGTCGAGCTTATCGAGCTCCATCTTTTCAAGCACATCGAGGTCAGAATAATGGAAGAGGATGAATCGCCATCCGATTTCGGTGAGGGGTATTTCAGCCTGGACGGTCTCTTCTATATCCGGATCAAGCATGAAAAGTACGAACAAACCATCAGGCAATTCCTTGAGCGACTTGTGGATCATGACCTCAACAGATTTCGTGAGGTCTTACTGGAATTGGCCGGAGTCCTGCCAGCAGAGGTAGAAGAGAAGACATACAGACTAAGAAATGTTCGGTTGGCTGAAAAGGGTTTCCTCCCCTTTGAGGAGGCCGTCGGGATCTATCAGTATTTTGACCCTCAAAGCCTTCTTGAAAAGGAGCCTCAGCTCCGCAAAGTCACACAAGACCAACAGCCCCCTCAGCCCGTACCTGTCTCCATGTCGCTGCTTATCCAGGATCAGGACCTTTTTTACAACTCTTTGAAACGCACACAGGATAGCCGTATTCTGGAACGACTTCAGATGGAATTTACTGCAATGTGCAACCAGATTGTTTCAGCAGATGGCCTTATGATCCGGGACAAAGAAAACCTGGCGGATGTGGTAAGAAAGGCTTGTGGATATTTGGGTATTGGCCTCGAAAAAGTCAC
>DAOURD010000349.1:0-2902 GCA_030625295.1 Desulfobacterales bacterium
TGATGCTCTGGTGGGGGTCCAGGCGGCTCTTGATTCCCATTTCCCGGGCAGTCGGCAGGGTGAGTTGCATGAGCCCCCTCACCCCGGAAAAGCTTTTTGCCCAAGGGTTGAATTGAGATTCCTGATAGATGAGAGCCGCTATCAACCGCCAATCAAACCCGTGTGCCTCGGCGGCCCTCTTGATCGTCTTTTCATACCTGGGAAGGCGCGCCTCAATCCTCCGCTGGAATTCTTTGATGTCCAGATGGTCGAACCTTTCCACGTAAGCGTAGTACCGGTTGTGTATGTGCTTGAGGGAGCCATCTTGTTTAATTCTGTCAAAGAACTCATTGATCTTATCCAGAAGCGCCCTTTCTCCCTTTTTTACGGCCCAGGCCAGGGACTGTGGTTTTTCGATGGGAAAAGCGATACAAATATCAGGGTAATAGCGACGATTCAACAGGGCCACGTTGGAATCCGCTATGGTCACCTCGATCTTCCCTTTAGCGACACCCTGTATGAGCTCTTCTGTGGAGACATCGTCACGCACTTTGATTATTACATCAAGGCCCGTTCGCTTCAGAGTTCGCAATCTTTCCTCATAAGACGTTCCTCGGCGGACGTGGGTGTTTTTTCCCTCCAGGTCGTCAATAGTTTTGATCTCCGTATTCTTTTTGTGGGTAATGGCCATTTGCTGGACGGCGAGGTACCCGGTTGAAAAGCCTGCCGCCTTCAATCTGGAAGGGATTATGGTTGTGCTTGCCGCCACAACTTCTCCCGCGCCCTTGCACAGCGAAAGGAGCATTTGGTCCCACGATTCAGACACCTTCACTTTGAGTTCAACGCCCAGAAAATTGGCAAAGGCCTTTGCGAGATCGTATTCAAAACCCATGTCTTGATCCCTGTATGTATAATAGCAATGAGCGTTGTTGTGAGTGATCACTGTAATGGTGCCCGATTTCCGGATTCTTTCCAGCGCCTTGTTTTTGCCGCAGGCACACAACAACAATGATCCTGCAAGTAAGAGGATAAGTAATTTCTTGTGGATCAGGGGATGAAATTTCTTGCGAGGTGTGCTCTTGTATCGCGGGCTGATGCCACCTTTTGCATGCGTATGAGGGGCTTGCGAGATTAGCATTGTCTTAGCGCTACCACAGTAGATTGAGGATTTGTGATTGTCGATTGATGATTAAAGAAAAACAAAAATAGGACAATCATCAATCGCCAATGTTGGTGACTTCGTAAAAAGTCATCACATCGACGGCAAAGTAAAAAGTTCATATGCAAGGCGTGCGAACCTTGAGGAATGAGGCGTACTTATAGTACGTCGCAATGACGAAAGATGAAGCACAACGCCGCAGATGGACTTTTTACGAAGCCGTCAATGTGATGCTTCAATCTTTACCGTCACATAGTACTGTTGATTCCGCCGCTGTATCAACAGGACTGCCGATTCTTTTTGCCGACATTTGATCACCGCCTTTTTGAAGTCACCCAGCGTCTTTACCACGACTTCATTGATCTTACGGATAACATCGCCAGGACGTGCGCCTATGCGGTCAAGGTAGGAACCGGGTCGCAGCTCGGTCACCATAACTCCGTGTTTTGCCGGTATCCTAAACCTGAGGCGGTGGACAGCGGAGAGCTCCTGCACTCGCACTCCAAGAGACTTATAGGCCCACTCTTCAGCCAGGGCTTCGGGGAATGTGAGGGAATGAACCTGCATAACGTGAGCGGTACGATCTCTCCACACCTCCAGCGGAATGACGTCTCCGGCAGTAAAATCCCTGATGATGGCGTGGTAAATCTCCTTGGAGGTCACACCCCTTCCTCCTATGGCGGTGACCACATCACCCGGTTGCAGACCTGCTTTTTGGGCCGGGCTGCGGTCTGTCATATCGGATATCAGCACACCTTGTCCCTCTGGAACTTTGTAATAGCGCGCCAACCTCGGGTCAAGCTCCTGAACAAACAACCCAAGCCACGCGATGTGTACCTCACCATACTTGATGAGATCATCGATGACCCGCCTCGCCTTATTGATGGGTATGGCAAAACCAATCCCCTGTGCCTTTGAATAGATGGCTGTATTGATGCCAATGAGGTCGCCATTGATATTCAGGAGGGGGCCTCCGCTGTTGCCAGGATTGATGGAGGCGTCGGTCTGAATGAAATCTCGATATATCCGGTCTTCAGTCTGAACAGCTCTGTTCAAGGCGCTGATAACCCCCGTGGTTACTGTTTGGGAGAACCCGAAGGGATTGCCAATAGCGATCACTGTCTCTCCGATCATGAGATCATCAGAATTGCCCATCTCAATGGCTGGTAACGGCTCCCCGGACGCTATCTTGAGAACTGCGAGGTCAAAATCCGGGGCTGCCCCCACAAGCTCGGCCTCAAACTCCCGCTCATCTTGTAATACAACCCTGATCTTTGTACTCCTGGCGATCACGTGTTCATTGGTCAGGATATAGCCCCGCCTTTTGTCTATGATCACGCCGGAGCCAAGGCTATTACCCTTGTAGCGATGTTGATAATGCGGCTCAAAGAAGTCCTTGAAAAACGAATCAAAGAAGGGATCAAGGCCAAAATTAAAGAAGGGGTTGGAGCGCTCTCTCACCTCGTATTCGCTGTTGATATTAACCACAGCAGGATTCACCTTCCTCACCGCTTTGACGACCGCGTTTTCTCGAGGAAAACCAGCAGAGCACGTTTTGCCGGGCGAAAAGGTGGTTAGGCCAAGTATTACAAAGATAACGGTTAGGAGTTTAGGATAACAAACATTAGGGTTAGACATGAGAATCCTTCTGTATTCATCCTGTGTATGTTGACAGATTGCTCAGCTATCAGGTAACAATAGGCTGTGCCGGAACTGTTCAAAGTGGTACTTTAAAATACAAAAAAATGATTCAATACCAAGCAC
>DAOURD010000037.1:0-7564 GCA_030625295.1 Desulfobacterales bacterium
TGCTGCGGTAGATAGAGTTGCACGACCCAACAATGGGCTGGACAAGGATGCGCGGAAAAAGTGCTCGCGCACCTGTCAGCCCGGCCGTTAGGCGGCAAAGCCTTGGCTTTGCGGCAATGGTGGTTTTCCAATAGGCAAGTCCTTGAGAGGGAGTCATAAAGGGGGACATTGTTTCTGAATGAACTTGACGACTTGGATCAAATTGTAAACTAACAAGGGATTTGCTTCCAAACGACGTACGAGGCAAGAAATCTGAAAACAGCAGGGATCAATATGAGCCGAGCAATAATTGGAAAATCAATTCTGTTTATTTGTGTTTCTCTTCTGATTTCGGTAAGCCTCTCCGCAGCGGAATCCCAATCTTAAAGGGGGACTACAGGATGTTCCCTTTTTCTTTTTATTTATACGAGGCTGCATTAGCTGATGTCAAATCAGCAATAAAATTTCATTGTGAGACCTTTGGCCTCGATCAAATCGAAGTTGACCCTCCCATTCTGTGTAATGGTAAAAGAAGATCCTGATGGGACTCGAACACCCCTGACAATGCCCAATCACCCCACAATCAAAAAATCAACTTTACGAACCATTCTTACCCAAGCAAGAATACCCAGAGATGAATTTTTGAAAGCTTATTATTCTTAACTCTTTATTCTTTTCGTATCCATACCCCGGGAGCTTGATCCTACTCTTGGCTATCAAAGTTAGGCGAAGTTTGGCTGTAGGAAGCAAATTTTCGTAACTTACATTCCTTTTCTGTTTTTCTCGAGATTTTGGTTTCTACGAAAGTTATCTTATGTTAAATTATATAGATCTAACTTCCAGACGGATTATCACAAGTAGGTAAAGTCCGATCTTCTCCCTGAATGAAAGTGAGGTGATTTAATGCTCAAGGTAAAAGATATTATGACAAGAGACCTGATCACTGTCTCGCTCGAGATGGAGATTGCTCATGCTGCAAAGCTCCTTTTAGAAAAACATATCAACGGCGTTCCCGTGGTGGATAGAGAAGGGAAAATGGTGGGGATCCTTTGCCAGAGTGACCTTATCACTCAGCAAAAAAGGTTTCCAATCCCCTCCGTTTTTACTCTTTTGGATGGGTTCATTCCCTTGACCTCTATGAAGCATATCAAAAAAGAGGCTCAGAAGATATCAGCCACTACTGTGGCCCATGCCATGACTCCAAATCCGTTTACTGTCTCGCCTAAGATGAGTATTGAGGAGGTTGCTACTATCATGCTTGACAAAAATTTCAACACCCTTCCTGTCGTTGATAAGGAGAAATTAGTTGGGATCGTAGGAAAGGAAGATATCTTGAAAACGCTCATGTCCGGGTTAAAAGTAAAATAGAGGAGTCAAGACTGCTTTTACTAAGCAGAGCATTTTATTGTTTGCATTGTATATAACCGAGAAGGATATCTGATGGTCGTGAGGTCTTTTCTGCTGTTCCAAGGCTCCCGGCCTGGTCTTTTCTACGACTTATCTGTAGGGGAGTCTTGCCCCCTCCGCATTTCCGCCTCAGGCGGACTGCGGCTTCCCCCACTGATAAGTCGTGAAAAGGACAGCGGCCTCCCACCAGTTACTTCAGAAAAGACCTCATGCCCCTCTCAATATTACAAACTATTTAATGCTCTCAGTAGTATCTACTTTACTTAATCTCCAAAACCAAGATAAAAAATATTATTGATATAATAACAAGAGATAATTTGACCTTACCAATGAGTGTTGGTACAAAAATTTAAAAGCATGAACAAACAAAAATTATTTTTCAAAGTTTTTTAGAAAGGAGTTAGGCCATGGCCGCGCAAGACAAATCCGAAGGAGATATTAACATCTCCCCTAGGCGGACTGAGTGGCAGGAAAAACACCTGGATGCCGAAACCCAGGCCCTTCTTGAAGAAGATGCCCGCTACTTTTTAAAGCAGTCGCTCTCAACCCCATGCCTCAATGCAATTCGTAGTTGCGAGGGTATTTACATTGAAGACCTCCAGGGTCGACGCTATATGGACTTCCATGGAAACAATGTCCACCAGGTCGGCTTTGCCAATCCTGCTGTTATTGCGGCAATAAAAAACCAGCTGGACACGCTCTCCTTTTGCACTAGGCGCTACACCAACCACGTTGCTGTGGACCTGGCCAGGAAGCTGGCAGAGATCGCTCCCGGTAACCTGAACAAGGTGCTCTTATGTCCCGGTGGTACCACTGCTATTGGCATGGCCCTCAAGCTCGCACGGGTTGCCACTGGCCGGCATAAGACGATCTCCATGTGGGATTCCTTCCATGGGGCATCATTGGATGCCATATCAATCGGGGGTGAGGCGATCTTTCGCCAGGATATGGGTCCGCTGCTTCCCGGAACCGAACATGTACCTCCACCTGACGAGTATCGATGCGTGTTTGGGTGCGGGGATCGCGGGGGCTGTGATCTGACATGCGCACGCTATGTAGAGTACATTCTCGAAAAGGAGGGTGACATCGCCGCTGTCATTGCGGAGCCGATTAGAAGCACCCCTTATATCCCCAAGCGCGAGTACTGGCAGGCTATCCGCCGGGCCTGTGATCGCTATGGCGCATTGCTCATCTTCGACGAGATTCCCCACGCACTCGGTCGTACAGGCACAATGTTCACCTGTGAGAACTTTGATGTGGTGCCGGATATGCTGGTGATCGGCAAAGGCCTGGGTGGAGGAATATTCCCCCTAGCCGCCCTCATAGCACGGGAGGGCCTGGATGTGTCCGGTGATAAAGCCCTGGGTCACTATACCCACGAGAAAAGCCCTGTGGGGTGCGCAGCGGCACTTGCCACCATTGAATACATCGAGAATGAGAATCTCGTTGATCATGCCCGGGAGCTCGGCCAGTATTCCTTGAAACGCATGAATGAAATGATGGAAAGGCACCCGTTGATTGGCGATG
This sequence comes from Desulfobacterales bacterium, assembly GCA_030625295.1. Lineage (GTDB taxonomy): Bacteria > Desulfobacterota > Desulfobacteria > Desulfobacterales. The sequence goes on from DAOURD010000037.1 coordinate 2,914, forward strand.
TACGCGGCCTGGGGCTTTTGTTAGGGATAGAACTGGTTAAGGATCGAACTACGCGCGAACGGGCCATTGACGAGGCCGAGGCAGTAATGTATTCCGCGCTCAGCAAGGGACTGAGTTTCAAACTGACCATGGGAAATATTATCACCCTGACGCCAGCGCTGACCATCAAAAAAGAGGAAATGGATAAGGCCCTCGCTATTATTGATGAATGCCTTACCGAGATTGAGAAGCCATCCTGAAATGCTATGCCCGCAAACGTTCACCTCTCGGGTCAACCAATGGGGTCATCGCAACCTGCGCGGGAAGACGTTCACCGAATATCTCGACCTGAAGCTCAAGGCCTTCTTTGGCAAGTTCTATGGGCAGATACAGGAGCCCGATATCCTTTCCGATGCTGTAGCCATAGGCTCCAGATCGTATACGGTCAATGATACGGCCATGTGAGTAAACTGATTCCCCGCCGTAGAGGTTACAATTGGCATCCATGGTGATAGCACAAAGCTTGCGCTGGATGCCCTGCCCCTTTATTTTCACTAATGCCTCCCGTCCGATAAAATCGCCCTTGTCGAGGTTTACGCAAAACCCCAATCCCGCTTCAAAGGGATTATCCACCGGTGTGATATCACTGCTCCAGTACAGGTATCCTTTTTCTATTCGAAGAGACTCCAGGGCCTTGTACCCGGCAGGCTGAATCCCGAATTCCTTGCCGGCATCCATGAGCGCATCCCAGACCATTATGGCATGCTCTGGAGAAATGTAGAGCTCCCAGCCCAGCTCTCCTGCATAGCTGACCCGCTGGGCCCAGACATCCATACCGTTCAGGTCAATACTCCGAGCGGTCATATAGGGAAAGGCCTCGTTTGAGACATCGCTCACACTCACTGCTTTAAGCACCTGGCGTGCATTTGGGCCCCACAGGCTCAGGCAACCCCATGTTTCAGTAACATCATAAACCTCCACAGAGCCATCTGCCGGCATATGCATTTTGATCCAGCCCAGATCGTTTGACGCAAAAGATGTACCCGAGATTATCCTGAACGTATCTTCAGCCAACCTGGTAATGGTCACGTCGCTTTCAATCCCCCCATTATTATTGAGAAACTGCGTATAGGTAATGCCCCCGACCGGTTTGTTAATGTCGTTAGCTGACAGTTTCTGCAAAAGGGTGAGGGCGCCTGGGCCGCGAACATCTATTTTGCCAAACGAGGTCATGTCTATGAGAATCACGCGCTCCCGGGCGGCCTTGTGCTCCCTTCCAACCTGATCAAAAAAGGCAGGGCGGTCCCAGCCCCAGACCTGCTGATCTGCACCGGCGCGCCTCCATGGTTTATCCGGCTCAAAGTAATTGACCCGTTCCCATCCGTTCTTCTCGCCGAAAGCCGCACCGATTTCCTTCAAGCGCTCATAAAATGGGCTGGTGCGCAGGGGACGACCCCATTCGTTCTCGTCATGGGGATACCGTAGGTGATAATAATATCTATATACCTCCCGGCAATGCTCCACCAGGTAGTTCCGGTCGGCACAGTGAGGTCCAAAGCGCCTCACGTTCATCTCGTGGGTGTCAATGGACGGTTCTCCTTCGAGGATCCACTCGGCTATCAGTTTGCCCACACCACCTGCCCCGGCAATACCATTTATTGAGCCGCCAGCAGCAATGTAGAAACCTCGAAGGCCAGGAACCGGCCCCAGGGCATAACGACCGTCCGGTGTAAAGGCATCGGGCCCATTTATCAGTTCCACAATCTCCGCCTCGGCCAAAAGGGGAATACGCTGAATGGCCCGTTCCATCACCGGTTCGAATAATTCCCATTCTGGGTTGAGCAGCTCCTGTGTGAACTCCCAGGGCACTCCCTCAACAGACCACTCCTTTGGATTCGTTTCGAATGCACCAACGAGAAAGGCGCCCACATCCTCCCGCATATAAAAAAGGTTGTCCGGATCTCGCACCACCATGGTATCCCGAGGCAACTCATGACCTGGAATCGGCTTTGTGGTGAGGTATTGATGCATAAGTGGTACCATCGGTATTGTTACCCCCACCATCTCACCAATCCGTGGCGCCCACTCACCGGCGGCATTCACTACACATTCTGTCTTTATTGGACCCTGGTCGGTATTCACCTGGGTGACCTCTCCTGCCGGTGAAAGCTCGATACCGGTGACCCGCACATTGGTATAAATTTCAGCACCCATCTTTTTAGCCTGCCGTGCAAGCTCAAAGGTGATATTGCTTGGGTCGATATGGCCATCGTCCGGCACATGAACCGCGCCATAAAGACTTTCATCCGAGAGATAGGGGCAGAGCCTTATAACTTCACCCGGTGAAATTACATCTGCGTCAATGCCAATAGCCTTTGCCCGGCTCACCTCTCTTTGAAGACCCTTGAGCCTGTCTTTACTCGATGCTAAGCGCAAGCTGCCCACTGTGTGCCAGTCAAGGGCATCACCAGCTTCCTCCTTTAATGAGTTGAAGAGATTAATAGTATAATTGATTATCTTCATAAGGGAGGGCGAGGTGCGGAACTGGGAAACCAGGCCTACAGAGTGGAATGTGGATCCACTTGTTAACTCACCCTTATCTACCAGGATAGTATCTGCACAGCCTGCCTTGGAAAGGTGATACGCCACACTGGCTCCGAAAATACCTCCGCCGATGATAACTACTTGTGCTTGATCGCGCATGATTGATCTCCTCTGTTTTAAAACCCCCCATGGTTTTTACCAGGCACTGTAATACCCTTCATAGACCTGGTTGATGCCTTTACGAGATAATGATAAATGAACTACCCCGCCGCAGAGAAGCGGGGTATCAATCGTAATATCCATAATCGCCCCAAGGGGCTGGGAATTAATGCGCCTGAGGCGCATTAAACCCTTGTCCGCCTCCGGCGGATTAATTTCCAAGGGCTTGCTTCAGTTGTCTGGTCAGCAGGGGAACGATCTCGTATAAGTCATCTACAATGCCATAGTCACATTTTTCAAAGATAGGTGCATCTGGATCCGTGTTGATGGCAACGATAACGCCCGAGGTCTTCATGCCGGCAAAATGCTGAATAGAGCCTGAGATACCACAGGCAATGTAGAGCTTCGGGCTCACGGTTTTTCCGGTCTGCCCTACCTGCATGTCATGAGGGGCATATCCAGAATCGACCGCCGCCCTGGATGCGCCAACGGCCGCGCCTATAACCTCAGCACATTCATGGAGCACTCTAAAGTTCTCAGCCCTCGCCATGGCCCGACCACCTGATATGATAACCTCGGCTTCGGTCAAATCTATTCCTGCCGACTCCGGCTGCCTTATTTCCTTAATCAACATTTTTCCGGTACTAAGGGAGACATTGTATGGAATCACCTCCGCCTCACAGGGTGCCGGTTCGGGCTCAACAGTATTGGGCCTGATGCCATAGATATAGGAATGCCCACTAAGCCTAATCGTGGCCAAAACCTTTCCGGAAAACTGGGATTTTCTTACAGTATGGTCAGCAACATTTACGTTTATACAATCCATTACAAGGGGTGAATCGAGGCTGGATGCAATCCGTGGAAGCAAATCCCTTCCCTGTGCACTTGTGAGACCGAATAGGGTGTTGATGACAAAGTGTTTCATTGTATGTATGACTGCCCGGGCCCAAATCTCCGGGTTCCAGGGAATCTCACCATCTTCTTCGTAAATATCGACAACCTTCTGCACCCCGTACTCCTGCAACTCATCCTTGTAAGCATCCCCCCGGCCGTCAAGCACAAAGGCATACAGTTCATGATCATCCCCGTGTGCTGCGGTTATTACGCCATAATTTGCCGTTTTTATCTCCCCATCCTTAACCTCTACAAGAATGCCAATCTTTTTCATAGAGACTTTCCCCATTTATCACGTTTTCAAAAAACCTTACCTTCTTCCCTGATCAGCTTAACAAGTTTCTGTACCACTTCCTCTGGCTGCCCTTTAAGAATATGGCACTGGCGTTTTTCAAGGGCAGGTTGTAATTCAAGGATCTCCAGGCTGCCTGAGGGTTTGTCAAAATCCAAACTGTCAAGGTCAACCTGGTTCACGTGTTTTCTTTTGGCCTTCATGACATCTGGAATCTTGATATATCGTGGATTATTTAATCCCTTGCCTGCACCAACCAAACAGGGAAGTCCCATTTCAACGACCTGGCGTGCACCTGCCTCTATTTCACACTCCACAGTCACCTGTCCCCCGGTCACTGAAAAAGTAACTACATTGTTTGCAGCAGGCATGCCCAATGCATTGGCAAGCCTATACATCGTTTGCATTCCCTCACTGTCTATGGATTCCTTGCCGGTGAAAATAATATCCGGTCTTCCATCCTGTTCAATGGCCGCTTTTAATGCTCTGGCAGTGACCATGCTATCAGGGCGCTCATTGGTTTCAATAAGAATTCCTCTATTGGCTCCCATGGCCAAGGCGATTCGAAGGGTATTTATCGCTCCCTGCTTTCCCAGGGTAACAGCAATCACCTCGGAATCCCCGTCCCTCTCTCTGACTCTCAGCGCCTCCTCAACAGCAATCTCATCATAGGGATTTATTACATACTTTACCGACTCATCAAATTTGTTCCTTTCCTTTATTATAATATTGGCTGCTGAGTCTGGCACATGCTTTACGCACACATAGATCTTCATGGCTTCT
>DAOURD010000172.1:0-4506 GCA_030625295.1 Desulfobacterales bacterium
TCATAAAGTCCAGGATCTGTTTGGCTGGCAGGACATAAGAATGGCTGGCCCCTGCCAAGCCCAGAACGATGAAGGCACAAATTAGGTATGACGCCCGAGGCTTCATAGGGACCATATAGCAAAGCCTGCTGGTCTTTTCAATTTAATTCACTCCAGCCTGTCGGTTGACCAGAATTTAGCCGAGAAGTTTGACACGATTTCTTATATCGTTTAGAGTTTTATTATGATGAAGGCTCTCTTCACTCAAACAGGTGCAATCAATGACATCGATCAGTCTAACTGAAAGCCCGTTCCGGCACTCACCAATCCGCCCGTCAGTTCATGTTGCGGGCGGGGACGGTCCCTATGGCAACACTTATGCGGCACTGGCGCAGGTGGATCTTTCACCTGCCCGCAGGAAACGAGTACTGCTCAAGCCTAATATCGGTCGGGTTGCTCCTCCTGAAGCAGGCATAACCACACACCCGCAGGTCGTCGCTGCTGCTATCGATGCGTTCAGGGAAGCCGGGGCAGATGTAGCTGTTGGCGAAAGTCCCATATTGGGCGTCAAGACGGAGGAAGCCTTTGATGCCGCTGGTATCACATTGATCGCACATGAGCGCGATTGCCTCCTGATAGACATGGATGCCCGCCGCTTCGTCGAGGTGCCAGTCCCCGACGGTGTTGCGATCAATTCTCTTAAGGTCTGCCCGGAAGTGCTTGAATATGATCTTGTCGTGTCCCTCCCGGTCATGAAGATGCACATGCACACCGGCGTGACACTGGCTCTCAAGAACATGAAAGGCTGTCTCTGGCGGCGTAGCAAGGTAGACCTGCATATGTTGCCGCCAGTCGAAGGACACGACGAAAAACCAATCGACATAGCTATCGCTGATATGTCCTCGGTGCTCCGCCCGCATCTTTCTATCATCGACGGTACCGTTGGTATGGAAGGGCTGGGTCCTAGCGCTGGCCAAGCCAAGCCTCTCGGTGTAATCGTCGTGAGCGCTGATGCCTTTGCAGCAGACGCCATAGCATGCAAGCTGATGGGTACGGCGGCGGAAGACATTCCGCATTTGCGCATCGGCGCACAGCGCGGCTACGGCGTGATCGACCTTGACTCTATTTCGGTCACACCCGACGGCTGGCACGACTGGAGTTCTCCGTTTGCTCCCCCCCCGGAAAATCTCTCGATCGAGTTCCCGAATATCAAAGTTCTGGACAAGAACTCATGTAGCGCGTGCCAGTCGACCCTATTTTTGTTCCTGAAGCATTACGGAAATCGCCTTTTCGACTGTTTTCCTTCAGATACCAGTCTATGCATTGCTATCGGCAAGGGCCACGAGGAAGTGCCAGAGGGCACACTCTGCATCGGTAATTGCACGGCCCTCCACCGCGGGAATGGAATCTTCATTCCAGGATGCCCCCCGGTCAGCAGTCAAATCCTCACTGCCATCTCAGGCAAACCGTCGGTTGACAGTAAGGACGGCCACATTGTAACATCGGACATAGCTGTGGGCGGCGCACCTTCCATTTGACCTCTCAATCCCAGCCTCAGATCTCAGCTGTTGTTCAAGCAAATTTTCCCTACGTATTTTCTATATGATAATCGACTGTTAAGTTTGAAGCAGTTTCTGCCGATACGTATACAGGTTAGAGGTGTTAAACACAAAAATGCGTAAATCAACGTCTCGGAATTTTTACAACTGGTAGTAATCATTCATCTTTCCGTGGCACTTTTCTAGGCCATCAATATGGAATGATGGAATAGTGGAATGATGGACACGTAGTGAAGCATGCGCTCATGTTGGGGGTGAGAAGCAGAAAAAAATCATTTTCTAATTGTTTTCATTCCTCCCTGCCCGCCATCGCTCTCGCGACGCCACGCTCGCGAGGCTCAGTTGAACCCAACGCGCTTAGGCGAGGCAGGCGGGTTAACCCAATATTCCAGTATTCCAACATTCCAGTATTCCCTGGCCCAGACCGGGTTTTTCTTTCGGAAGCATTGTTCAACTTCTGTCGCGCCAGGGCGGGCCAATTGTGAGCGAAGCGAACTAAGTTCTTTTTTCAAAGGAAAGTTGGATAATCCTTGTCCGATCCGCGAGATCAGTCCGATGATCCCACCTTTTTCATGCCTAACCTTTTGTATCTTTAGCACAATAACGGTTACGTTGTCATCCCCCCCGCGTTCGTTGGCCAGATCCACAAGCAAACGGCAAGCCCTATCGGGCCGTTCTTTATTCACTACACCGAGGATCTCCTCCGGAGAGACCTTATCGCTTAAGCCGTCAGAACTGATGACCAGGATATCGCCCCTGAAGCACTCAATCTCGCAGATATCAGCCTCTACCGTTTCCTCAATCCCCATGGCCCGGGTGAGCATGTGTCTGAACTGTCCCCCCAGCCGTTTGGCCCCCTCGGGGTCGAGAGCCGTTTGCTCGGCCATCACGGTGTGGGGCACGGACAGGAGATCTATGCTTCCGTCATGCACCAGGTAGATTGGGCTGTCGCCCACGTTGGCCGCCATGAGGGTCTCGTGAGAGAAATAGACCGCCGACACGGTGGAGCCCATTCCACGATACATCTCCTTGCTGTAGGAAGCCTGGTGGACCCCCTGGTTGGCCATGTGGATGCAGGAAAGTAGCCGGTTGGCCTCCTTGGAAAAGATCTCGTGGTAGTCGGCCAGCGCCTCCATATCGCCGTCCTCTTTGAACCTCTTCATGTAGTCCCGAATGGTCTCCACTACCAGCGAGCTGGCCACCTCCCCGGCCTGGTGTCCCCCCATGCCGTCGGCCACCACATAAAGCCGCAGATCATCATCGAGGAGTAGGGCATCTTCGTTGCCCTTCCTCTTTCTACCTACGTCGGTAACACCTGCTGATTTTACTATGACCATGATCAAACGTCTCGGAACTTTTCCAACTTATTGAAATCATATCCTATATAATACGGACTGCGAGTACCACGATGCTTGATACTGGCCTCCGGCTCGTAGAGCCTACGCCCAGAGAGATACTCCATGCTGGACTCTTGATGATCGATATCTCCGAAATCGCTAATTAAGATGCACTATTTATGCCATTTACAATTCAGTATCTGCTATCTTCTATTTCTTTTCCGCCTTCTTTTTGGCAATAAATTCATCGATCCTTTTTCCAAGCTCTCTTAAGTGGGCAGCCATATGGGACGCCCTCTTGTAGCGCTTCTCCCGGTCCTTCTCCAGGGCCTTGTTTATTATGGTCACAAGGGCCTTTACTATTTTTGGGTTTATTTTTCTCGGGTCAGGATGGGGCACGTTCATTACCTGGTGCATGAGCGCTGCCGGGTTATCGCCGTAGAAGGGAAGCCTGCCTGTCAAAAGCTGGAATAGCATTGTTCCCAATGAGAAGATGTCCGACCTTCCATCCACCTTTTCGCCGGAAAACTGCTCTGGCGACATGTAATACGGCGTACCTTTCACCACACCGGTCCGGGTCTGGGAGGTCGCCGTCATTCTGGCTATGCCAAAGTCGGTGATCTTTACAATCCCGGTTTTCAAGAGCATTATGTTGGCCGGTTTGATGTCCCGATGGACTATCCCCTTCTGGTGGCCGTAATCCAGGGCGTCGGCTATGTCGGCCACATAGTCGATGACCTTGCGCATGGGCAAGAGGTTGCCTTTTTCCGTATATTTTGCCAGGGTTTCCCCTTCCAAATACTCCATGGCGATGTAGGCCAGATCTTGCTCTTCGCCCGCATCGTAGATAGTGACGATGTTGGGGTGGGAGAGGGTCCCCGCGCTTCTAGCCTCCTGGAAGAATTTCTCCTTCATATTCTCCGCTTCTTCCGGCTCGAAGTCATCGGCAAACGGGACGGTCTTGATCGCGGTAGCCCGATTGATGCGCGGGTCTCGGCCCAGGTAGACTGCGCCCATAGCACCTTTGCCCAGTTCCTTGATCACCTCGTACCTGCCCAGACGGGTGCGCGCGGCCAGAAGGCCCTCGCCCGCTGAACCGTCGCCCAAAAAGCCGTCGCCGGATGCCATCGTCTCGCCGGCCTGCATCAGTTTCTTTTTCCTTTCACGGACATCCCTATCCAGCATTCCCTGGCTCTGAAGAGAGATCCCCAGCATCCGGTTGGTCTCAGCGGGCTCACCCTCTACCTTCTCTTCACGGGCCTCGGTTACAAAGTACTTGATGCTTACAACCCCGATGTAGCCAAAGACAAGCTGTAGGAGAGGGTAGGTCACCTGAACCCAGAGGCCCCTTGAGACAAGAAAGTAGGTTGAGCCCCCTATGAACGATATAAGAAAGATCAGAAAGGTCATGCCTGCAATCATGGCCCTTAACCTTGGCAAAACAAATGTGATCACCAATCCCAGGACGAGTATCATAAGGATCTCAGCGTTGGACCCCCAGGGCAGCTGTCGAACAAATTCTTTGTTTAGTATTGTCCAGATGGTATGGGCTGAGAACTCCCCCACGGGCATGCTCGGATCGATAGGTGTGCTGAGCGGGTTCATTATTCCCGTAGCCGAGGCGCTCACCA
>DAOURD010000384.1:0-2592 GCA_030625295.1 Desulfobacterales bacterium
AAAGAGGCGAACGAAATCCACGACATCCTTGTCTTGCAGAAGCAAGTGCAAGTGGTCGGGCATGAAGCACCAGGCGTATACCTCTGTCCCACGACTTGCACCCATATGCCGGAGAAGTTGAACTCCCGAATCGGCCAGTCCAGGGTGCAAGGAAAACCATGGATAACGCCGGTGGGTTCCGATGGTGACAGAGAATCCATGCCCCTGGCGATATGCTGAAGGCGACAGACGGATTTTCTTGCGTACGGGTAAAGGCTTCATGAGGCAGCTCCGATGGTTGCAACCGTTTCGGGCGGGGATAAACCCCGCCCCTACCAAGCGTGCCGTCCAATCTGTGTAGGGGCGGGCTTTATGCCCGCCCGAAAAGGCCGCCTTAATTCAACAGCCCTGGGGGTAAACCCCGCCCGTAAAAATCTTCGGCCGGTTTCCGGTGGCCACAGCCCACCCTACAAATCCGTTCACCGTAGGGGCGGCCCGCCCTGGCGCGACAAGACTTTGAGAATCTCACCAGGTGGCAACCCCGGTCTGGGCCAGGGGCTTTATGCCCGCCCGAAAAGCTCGAAACAAAAAAAGGCCGCCAGAATCAGCGGCCTTTTTGCTCTGTCATCTTGAGCTGTGCTAATGAAACCATTTATTCAACAGGGCCAGCCCTTTGAAGCGATGCGCTCTTTGTCACGGCCCAGGATAAGGCATGCGGTCCCGGGGATCCCTTCGATGAAACGTCTTCCTGCGTCAGGTTCCAGCACAAAAACAGCCGTTGAAAGGGCATCGGCGTCCATTACATTGGATGCCATCACGGTGACACTGTCGCTTTGCCTGGGTGAAATGCCTGTCCTTGGATTCACAATATGGTGATATAGCTTCTCTTCATCAAAATAGACCTCGTAATTGCCAGAGGTCGCCATGGCACCATCCTTCATCTTCACAATGTCCAGGTATGGCCCCCCATTGTCAGGATTCTGAACCCCTACCTTCCATGGTGTCCCGTTCTTTTTGCCGCCTGCAACGCGGATATCACCACCCGCATTTATCAGGGCATGCTTGATACCGTGTCTCTTAATAAGCTCGGCCACGCAATCGATGACATAGCCCTTGGCAATCCCGTCTAACGTAATTCCCATGCCTTCTTTCTTGAATCGAATCGATTTGCCATCAAATTGTACTGCACTGGCATCCACCAAAGCCAGCACCTTGTCCAGCTCTGTTTCGGATGGCGGGAGACCTTTTGTGTCAAAGTGCCGCTTGTACAGGTCAACCATGGGTTGCACGGTCATGTCAAAGGCTCCATTGCTTTGCTTATAAAAATAGAGGGAACGGTCAAGCACACGGGCGACCTCAGTAGGCAAATCGGCCAAGCCCCCTTCCTTGTTAAGTACGCCTATGGGAGAATCCGGCCGGTAACGATCCATCAGCGCGATCACCCGATCCATTTCCTCAAATGCCTGTCCGATCACCTCTTCGGCCTGGATCTTTGATGGGTGCATGAGGGTTATCGATACAAAAGTTCCCATGCCCGTGCGTGTCTTAGTGACCTTGTAGAGCTTTCTGTTAAATGCCACGCTTTCGGAAACCGGTAGCAACCCCCCCGTAGCAAAGCCTACACCCAGGATGCCCGAGAGTTTCAAAAAGCGCCTTCGATCCATTGTGTGCGGTTTTTCTTGTACAGACATGACTTTTCCCTCCATCTGTTAAAAACCAAAGCCTCTTCACCCCCACCTTGCCCTCCCCGTTCAAGGCCTCCGACTCGTAGAGCCTACGCAGGGTGGGGGTGTATTGCTGCTTTTCGATCGGTAGCCAGGAAACGCAAATCGCCCGGAAGTGGATAGTATAGGAATTTCCTTTTTTTGAGTCCCGCTTATAGCGGGACGTTACATAAAATCGCGAAGTGATTTTATAACTTGAAGCGGCCTATAGTATATTTTGGTCTTGTTGTCAACTGTTGGGTCAATAAACTCTCAGCTACCGAAAAAGATGGGGTTGATCATATTTTGCGACTATTCGCTGGAATTTAGTAGATCACTTTACCCAGCGGCCTGGCAAATGCGAAAGCAGCAGGCTCCACCACCAGCTTCCGGAAAGCCACTCCAACACTTCCGGAAGGCGCGCTGAAGGGAAGTGAGGCAATGAAAAAAACCGTACCCACGGCGGTTGCCCCAATTCCCAGGGGTCTGAGCAAAACGAAGTCTGCAATCATGGCCTCAGCCGTGGCCTCCTCATCCAGTTTTTGGTCCTGGGCGAAGGCCGGAAATCCTGTGGTCGTACAGACCAGAACCGCCACCACTACAAAAATTAACGATCTTTTTGTCCATCCGTCCATGATGCTACCCTCCTGAACTTAGTCGGTCAGTTGTGAAATTCGTGTTTTTTTCTGGCAGAAAGTTTTTTCATATGTTGAAAAGTGCAAATTCGAAATTCGAAACGCGAAATTCGAAACAATATCGAATGACAAAAATTCAAAACAAAGGAATTGAAGGATCGGCACACTGCGATACTCAATTCCCGAATTCATGAATCTGTGATGTTTAGAACATTGGGACATTTGATATCAGGAAAAACCTGCTATCCCAAGATCTTTTCCACCTCTTCAGCATC
>DAOURD010000203.1:0-4260 GCA_030625295.1 Desulfobacterales bacterium
CTTGTCATCGGAATTATAGTTTTTGTTTTGATGCTCGTGGGGGGCACCATCGGATACATGGTCATCGAGGGTTGGTCATTCACAGACGCCGTGTACATGACCATCATTACCCTGAGCACCGTAGGATACGGTGAGGTTCAAGGCTTGAGGCAGGCGATACAGTCATCGCGATTGGAGAAAAGCAGAATCTGGAACGGCTCGAAACGCTTCTGAATCCAAATAGGCAACGTTAGGTCGTTAATTCTGAAGCTCGTGTTTTTTCTGGCAGAAAGTTTTGGCCATGTTCAACAAAAAGTGAGCTAAAGTGCCTAAAGTGTCTAAAGTGAGCTAAAGTTAATGTGCACGCCTTCGGCGTGGTCAGTTTTAGAAACAGGTTGCGCTGAAAGCGCATTCCTTAACTTTAGGCACTTTCAACTTTAGTTCACTTTAGGCACTTGTTTGGTTCCGGCTTGTCCGCGTTAGGCCAATAAAGCAAATTGAACACTTTTTGCCAATGCTTCAGATTTTGTAGACGATGCGTTTTTCAGTAATGATGATGTCGGTGTAACGGTCGTGGGGCTCCATGGGGATCTGGGGCACTATCTGGCACTCAAAGGCAAAGGCTACTTTTCTTGTGGTGACACCGAGTTTAGGAATGAATCGGTCATAGACGCCCACGCCATGGCCTATGCGTCCTCCTCGTTCGTCAAAGGCTACGCCCGGGATGATAGCCAGATTAATATATTGCACCGGAATCTGCTTACAGCGGGGTGGGATCGGCTCGCGGATTCCCCGATAGCCTGGCCGTACGTCCCGATCAAGGTTATCGATCCTGAAAGGCAAGATTTTCTTTTTTTTTGTATCAACCAGAGGTAGGGCAACAATCTTCTCAAGCTCCAAGGCCTTCCGGATCATGGGTTCAGTATCCACTTCGCTACCGTAACTCATGTAAAACAGGACAATCCTGGCTTCCAGAAAATTGGCGAAGTCAAACAATCGTTCCATAATAGCCGCACTTTTTTCAGAGCGTTTCTCTTTCGAGAGGGCATTACGCCGGGCGAAGGCGCTTCGTCTAATTTCAGATTTTCTTGCTTTTATATCTTCCATCAAGCATCTCCAGTTGCTGAAGATATTTCAGCCCTTCTATAGCAAAAATTTCCAATAAAGTCAAGTAATAATAAGCATTGACTAAGTAATAGGTTCATGCTAATTGCATAACCGATGTTGGAAATCAAATTCATCAGACAGAATGTAGAATTGGTGCAGGAATCGCTACGCAAGCGCGGACTAGAGTATGACCTTCGCCCGTTTCTTGACTGCGACTCAAGACGCCGGGCCATCCTGCTCGAGGTTGAAGAGCTCAAACACGAGCGCAACACAGTCTCTGGTCGTATCGCCCAAATGAACAAGGAACGTAAAGACTCCTCGAAACTAATAGCCCAGATGCGGGCGGTTTCTCAAAGGATAAAGGCATTGGACGATGAGCTGTCAAAACACGAAGAAACCATGCACGCCATCTTGATGGATCTTCCCAACATCCCGCACCCCTCGGTGCCGACAGGCAAAGACGAAGAAGACAATGTGGTCATCAGGAAGGTTGGTGAGCCTCCCTCTTTCGACTTTGAACCCCTTGCGCACTGGGAGATTGGAGAAAAACTGGGGATTCTTGATTTTGAGCGTGCGGCCAAGATCGCGGGGGCACGTTTTGCCCTATATGTGGGACTGGGGGCAAGGCTTGAACGTGCCCTGATTAATTTCATGCTGGATGTGCACACCAGGGAACACGGCTACCTGGAAGTACTTCCGCCGTTCATGACCAATCGCACGAGCACGACCGTCACTGGCCAGCTTCCCAAGTTTAAGGAAGACCTCTTCAAGCTGGAAGGGTGGGACTATTACCTGGTGCCCACCGCCGAGGTACCTGTCACCAATATTCACCAGGACGAAATCCTGGATGAGCATGACCTCCCCAGGCTTTACACGGCTTACACGCCTTGCTTCCGGTCTGAGGCCGGTTCTTATGGCAAGGATACCCGGGGACTGATAAGGCAGCATCAATTTAATAAGGTGGAACTGGTCAAATTTACCACCCCGGAGACCTCTTATGAAGAACTCGAAAAACTATTGAACGATGCTGAAATCATCCTTAAGCGCCTTGAGATCCCTTATCAGGTCGTGGTGCTGTGCACGGGGGATCTGGGGTTTTCCGCTGCCAAGACCTATGACATCGAGGTCTGGATGCCGGGACAGCAAAAATACCGGGAGATTTCTTCATGCAGCAACTTCGAGGATTTTCAGGCCAGACGGGGCAAAATTCGCTTTAGAAGAAAAGGGAAGAAGGGGACCGAACTGGTCCATACCCTGAACGGGTCAGGGCTGGCTGCCGGTCGCACGGTCGTGGCGATTCTGGAAAATTTTCAGCAAGAAGACGGCTCAGTCATCATCCCGGAGGCCCTCAGGCCTTATATGGATGGGGTGGAAAGAATTGGTCATTGATCATTGGTCATTAGTCATTAGTTATGATAAATGTTCTGTACGGATCATCACTATGAAACTCGAGAGCTTTCCTGAACATATCCAGCAATACCTGATTCCTAACGTGACTGGGCACGTCGTCTACCAATGCCTGGGCTGTGAGGCAGAATACAACATCAGTCGCCTCCTTTATACATGTCCTGCGTGCGGCAGCATCCTTCTCCTCGAAGACCTTGACTTTGACCGGTTGAAAAAGGTCCCAAGGGATACATGGCGCCAGATTTTTGACTATCGAAAGATGCTGAATATCCCGGCGCTCCGGGGGATCTATCGGTATCACGAGTTTATCGGGCCGATGATGCCCCTTGATGCAGTCATTTACCTTGGCGAAGGGTACACACCCATGGTGGAAGCCAACGCATACCTCCAGGACCTGGTGGGAGCCCGGTTCTATTTCAAGAACGAAGGCCAGAACCCGAGCGCCTCTTTTAAGGACCGTGGCATGGCGAGCGCCCTGAGCTATATTAATTTTCTCGTCAACTCAGGCAAGCTGTCCAACGTGCTGGCTGTGTGTGCCTCGACCGGCGACACCTCCGCCTCTGCTGCCCTGTACGCGGCCTATCTTCAGCCCGGGGTGAAATCAGCCGTCCTTCTTCCCCACAAGAAGGTGACACCCCAGCAACTGGCCCAGCCACTGGGAAGCGGCGCGATGGTCTTTGAAATCCCGGGCGTCTTTGACGACTGCATGAAGGTAGTGGAAGCCCTCTCTGAACAATACAACGTGGCGCTTTTGAACTCCAAGAACGCCTGGCGTATATGGGGCCAGGAATCGTATTCTTATGAAATTGCCCAGGACTTTGACTATGACACGGACCACAAGGTAATCGTGGTGCCGATTGGAAACGCCGGCAATATCACGGCGATCATGAGCGGTTTCTTGAAGTTCTTTGAGGCCGGAATCATAGACCGGCTTCCAAAGATCATCGGCGTGCAATCAAGCCATGCCAATCCCGTATACAGGTATTACCTGGAACCCAGGCCTGAAAAAAGAACCTTTGTGCCTGTTAAGGTTCGTCCCAGCGTGGCCCAGGCCGCCATGATCGGAAATCCGGTCTCCGTGCCCCGCGTGATTCACCTGGTGGAAGCCTATAACGAGAAGGCGGGGAGCCAGGCCGTATTCTTTACAGAAGTAGAGGAACAGGCCATCATGGACTGGCAGCTTACGGCCAACCGCAACGGCCACATCGCCTGTACTCAGGGGGGTGAATCGTTGGCCGGGCTGGTAGAGGCGAAAAAGAGCGGCATTGTGAGCAAAGACGATATGATCGTGCTCGATGCCACGGCCCATGCCATGAAGTTCGCCGGTTTTCAAGCCATGTATTTTGAAGACCGGTTTCCCCCGAAATTTGAGATTACTCCAAAGAAATCCCTTCAGAATGCCCCCCGGCTGGTTAGACCAAAAGACCTGGTTGCGGTCCCTACGCCCGAAAGGCCCCTTGAAGGCAAAGACTTTGAGCGGTTTGTCCAGCGGACCGCAGAGGCGATAGCAGAAAAGCTGAACCTAAAGCCAAGACAAAGCTTTGACTCTAATTGAACGTCTCGGAAATGCTACAACCCATTGTAATCATTTATCTTTCAGTGGCGCTTTTATGGGCCATCCCACAAATAGGAGATCATGGCATAGACCTCGCTTAAACAGGAATATGATGAGACAGGAAAAAGGCTTCACTATCGTTGAAGTTTTGATTGTAATCGCTGTTATCGGGGTTCTTGCGGCGTTTGCCATTCCAAATTTTCTGAATTGGC
>DAOURD010000007.1:0-10784 GCA_030625295.1 Desulfobacterales bacterium
GATACGACTTCATCCATTGATGAAACCCTGCTCACAAAGACAGGGTTTATGTAAGGAGAACAACATGGCACGCTTGACCGTAGAACAAGCAATAGAAGAGATCAGGCAAGGCAAGATGGTCATTCTCGTTGATGACGAGGACCGCGAGAACGAAGGGGACCTCACCATGGCTGCCGAAAAGGTAACACCCGAGGCGATCAATTTCATGGCTAAATATGGCCGGGGGCTGATCTGCCTGTCATTGACCCCGGAAAAAATAAGGGCTTTGGACTTGCCTCCCATGGTGGACAATAATACCTCACGCTTCGAGACCGCCTTTACCGTGTCCATAGAGGCTCGACACGGCGTGACCACGGGGATCTCGGTCGCAGACCGGGCCACAACGATCCTCGCTGCTGTAGCAGATGATGCCAGACCGTCTGATCTGGTACGGCCTGGCCATATATTTCCGCTTCGCGCGCGAAAGGGCGGCGTTATCGTTCGGTCCGGACAGACAGAAGGGTCTGTAGATCTCGCACGGCTTGCGGGCTTAAGGCCAGCGGGGGTAATCTGTGAAATCATGAATGAAGACGGCATGATGGCCAGGATGCCTGACCTGGAAATATTCTCAGAAAAGCACAATATCGGAATCTGCACCATCGCAGACCTGATCGAATACCGACTCCAAACCGAGTGCTTCGTACATCCTGTGGCCACCACAGCCATTCCGACCAGTATCGCAGGTGGTTTTAAGACCACTGTTTATGAAAACGATGTGGATGACTTGCTGCATATTGCTCTTGTCAAGGGGGAAATCGATTCTGCCAGGCCCGTCCTGGTGCGTGTTCATTCGGAATGTCTCACCGGTGATGTGTTTGGTTCCATGCGGTGCGACTGCGGAGAACAACTTCATGCTGCCATGAAAATGATAGAACAAGAAGGCATAGGGGTTCTTCTTTACATCCGCCAGGAAGGCCGGGGCATCGGACTTCTCAACAAGTTGAAGGCGTATGCGTTGCAGGATCAGGGCTACGACACGGTGGAAGCCAATGAGCTGCTCGGGTTCGAATCCGATTTAAGGAATTATGGCATTGGCGCTCAAATACTGGTGCATCTGGGTGTGCGCAAGATGCGCCTTATAACCAACAACCCAAAGAAGATCGTGGGACTTGAAGGTTATGGCCTGAGCATAGTCGAACAGGTGCCTATTGAAATAACGCCTAATGAGTATAACCAGCAATATCTTAGCTGCAAGAAAGTGAAGATGGGCCATCTGCTGAGACTCGACGCCAAACGGTAAGGAGCGCCCATTCATAAATAACCTATATAAGGAGCCACCATGCCAAATGTGTATGAAGGAAAAATATCTGCTGAGGCGAAAAGGTTTGCTCTGGTCGTAAGCCGCTTTAATGACTTTATCAGTGACAGACTCCTGGCCGGTGCCCTTGACGCCCTCGGTCGTCACGGTGCCCGTGATGAG
Organism: Desulfobacterales bacterium; assembly: GCA_030625295.1. Lineage (GTDB taxonomy): Bacteria > Desulfobacterota > Desulfobacteria > Desulfobacterales. Next base: position 1,460 of record DAOURD010000007.1, read on the forward strand.
GATATCGACATTGTGAAGGTGCCAGGCTCCTTTGAAATCCCCCTCATGGCCAAGAAGATGGCCCAAAAGGAAAAATATCATGCTGTTATCTGTCTGGGGGCTGTGATCCGGGGTTCTACACCTCATTTTGAGTATGTCAGTTCTGAAGTCGCCAAAGGAGTCGCTATGGTCGGCCTGGAATCAGGGGTTCCGGTTATCTTTGGTGTGGTCACCACGGACACCTTGGAGCAGGCCATAGAAAGGGCTGGCACAAAAGCCGGAAATAAGGGCTGGGCCGCAGCCGTGGCCGCAATGGAGATGGCCAATCTGGTGGAGTCTGTTGATAAGATTTAGCGTAACAGCTCACTCCCTTCCATTTACCGCTGAGAACGCGGAGATCGCTGAGTACGAGAATTTTTCCATATTTGTCTTCTCTCTGCGTTCTCTGCGTACTCTGCGGTAAACTATTGCGTATTCAGTAACAGTAACTGAGGAAGCGCCATGATTTTTGGCAAAAAGGACCACCTCATAGGCCTGGACATTGGCTCGCGAACGATTAAGCTGGGTGAGGTGGTGCAGACAAAAAAAGGTTGTATCTTACAAAAGTTTGGCATGGCTGACCTACCTCATGGTCTTATAGAGGAAGGTCGTATCAAAGAGCCCGAGGTGGTGGCCGATACCATCAAGGGTCTTGTAAAAGACCTAAAGGTCAAGGAACGTAATGTGGCCACCTCTGTTGCCGGTTATTCGATCATCATCAAGAGGATCATTGTAGGAAAAATGACAGAGGAGGAGCTGCAGGACAGTATTGAGTATGAGGCCGAACAGTATATCCCATTCGATGTGCAGGATGTTAACATCGATTTTCACGTTATTGGAGAACATGAATCAAATCCGAATCAAATGAATGTAATGCTGGTCGCAGCCAAGAAGGAGATCATTGATGAGTATGTAGACGTCCTGGAAATGGCAAACCTGAACCCCTCCGTGATCGACATTGATGTGTTTGCTCTGGAAAGGGTGTTTGAAGATAACTACTCGAATGAAGAAGGAAGCATTGCCCTGATCGATATCGGGGCCAACAAGATGAATATCAACATCATAAAAGACTATATGTCTGCTTTCACTCGAGAGGCGACAGTTGGGGGAGAGCAGATTGTCCAAGAGATTGCCTCCCGGTTTGATTGTTCATTTGAGGAGGCCGAGGCTATCAAGATAGGCGAGACAAAGGACAACGTGCCTGAGGAAGAGGTTCGGGAGATCATTGCTTCCTTAACCTCCGGCTGGTGTAATGAGATCAGGCGGGCCATGGATTTTTACTATTCTACATATGCTGATGAGGAAATCAAGCGGATCATCCTGAGCGGTGGTGCCGCGCAGACGGCGGGATTTTCCGAGCTTCTTTCAAGCGAGACTTCCATCGATGTACAGATGTGTAATCCCTTCACCAGCATGAATATTAACGAAAAACAGAACGACATGGACTATCTTCAGAAGATTGCTCCTCAAGCTGCGATCTGCATGGGCCTGGCATCAAGGAGGGTGGACGACAAATGATCCGGGTCAATCTATTGCCGGTTCGAGCCGCACGAAAAAGGGAAAATATTCGACGGCAGGTGTCGGTCTTTGCCCTGTGTATTGTTTTTACCGTCAGCGCCATGGCGTATCTTGCGGTTTCCATGACGGGCACAATATCCGACCTGACTGCCAAGATCGAAGCGGCCCAAAGAGACCTGAAGAGATATCAAACGGCTGCAAATCGTGTTAAGAAAATAAAAAGTGAGCTTCAGAAACTGCGCGAAAAGACCGATATTATTGCTAAGCTGGAAGAAAACCGTACCGGACCGGTGCAGATCATGGATGCCCTTACCAGCCTGGTGGTGGCAGAAAGGATGTGGCTCACGAGCTTGACTGAAGCCGGTGGGAAGATGAATCTTGCAGGCGTAGCCATGGATAACAAGACCATTGCCGATTTCATGACCCGCCTTGAGAACTCGCCTTACTTCAAGGTGGTGGACCTCATATCCTCCAAGCAAATCAAGCTGCAGAAGGACAAGAAGTTCAAGCAATTTACGATGACCTGTCAGCTATCAAGCAGAGGGCCTAAAAAAGAACCAGAAACATAGGCGTTCACAGGTTCAAAGTTCAGCGTTCAGGGTTACAACCTCTGAACCCGTGAACGGTTACCAAAAAACATCCTAAGACAAGATGGCAAAACTTTCACTACCAAGTCTCCCCTTTGAAAAGATTGCGGCACTGAGCCGGGTGCACAGGATAGCGATCTGCGCAGGCACGTTCCTGCTGCTTGGGGGTGCATTCTTTTATTTTTTCTATATGCCGAAAGCCAGCAGAATCGATGAGTTGAAGAAAGACTATGATGGCCTTCAGGTCAAGCTAACAAAAGCAAAGGCAGCCGCAAAAGATCTTGACAAATACGAGAAACAGTTCAAAGAGGCTCAGGCAAATTTCAGGCTTGCCCTTCAGGTTTTGCCGGACAAGAAGGAGATACCGAGCCTCCTTGAGAACATATCAAAATCGGGTATACGTGCAGGTCTCGAGTTCCTGTTGTTCAAGCCGGAGAAAGGGGTTTCAAAAGGCTTTTATGCTGAGATTCCTGTAAAGATACAGGTAAGGGGCGGATATCACAACCTGGCGATGTTTTTTGACCAGGTGGCGAGACTTTCCAGAATCGTCAATATTTCCAACATCAAGATCAAGGGTTCAAAGGATTCTAAAAAGGCCGAAAAACACCTGGAGGCATCGTGTGTGGCGACCACGTTTCAATTTGTCGAACAAGCATCAAAGAGTAAATAACGTCTCGGAATTTCTACAACTTATTGCAAATATAAGAGGTTTTCGGGGCCTGGATTTTTGCCTCGTGTATGGAATAATGGAATGGTGGAATAATGGAATAATGGTTTTTAAAGGAAGTTACACATTTTTTAACTCCCAGGTCAAGAGAGATTTTGCCAATAAACCACTGTCCCATTTTCCCAGAACCCATTATTCCATTATTCCATTATTCCAATGGTGAGCGAAGCGAACTAAGTTCGCAAGAGGAAAAAAAGGGGCTGATATGACAATGGCAGCCAGCGCTCGCAATTTGCTCCTCGGGTTGATTCTGATTGTGCTCGCTGCAGCAGGGTGCGGGAATAGTACAGAATCGGAGCCCCCCTCGCAACCGGCACCGGTTCGAAAAAAGGTCGCCACGCCTGAGAAGCCGACCTCTCAAGCCATGAAACCGAAGGAGGAGGCGGTCAAGGCAGAACCACCACTGCCTGAGAAGAAGCCCATGATCCAGCCGGCTGAACCGAGCCCCGGGCTACCTGCCGAACAGGTTGGCAAACAGCTCACGTATTTCTATGACCCCAAAGGTAAACCCGATCCTTTTCAGCCCCTTTTTGCAACAAAAGTTCAACTGCCTCCTGCCAAGAAAAAAAAGGGGAAAGAAAAAAAGAGACTGCCTCTTACACCCCTTCAAAGGATAGACTTGAGCCAACTGAAACTGGTGGGCATTATCGTCTCGCCTACCGGGAACAAGGCCCTGGTGGAAGAGCCCTCTGGCAAGGGATATGTTATCGCCAAGGGGACATACCTTGGTACGAATTTTGGGCGAGTGAAAAGAATACTCAATGACAGGGTCATCGTAGAAGAAGAAGTTGAGGATTTTTCCTCGGATAAAATGATACTTCAAACAAGAGAATTGAGACTTCAGAAAAGGCCAGGACAGGTGTAACATGAATCACGCATCAAGAATGATTTGGCACGACATTTGGCTGTTGTGGGCCCTTGCACTCATCGTAGGTGTGATGGGGGGTTGTGCTTCCAAAGCACCTGCCAAACCAGGGGTCCTTGGACCGGAGGCCGCTTCCCAGGAAAAGGTCATCCACGAAATCACGCTTGCCGAGGAAGCCACCCAGACCCTGGTCACCGTCAAAGGTAACCAGCCCCTGGCCTACACGTCAGTCAAACACCTTTTACCGCTTGGCGTAGTCCTCTATTTCCCGAAAACCTCTTTGAAAGGGGTTCAGGAGACTTACACACCAGAGAGCACTCTCATCAAGAGCATTGTTACCACTGAACTGACAGGCAGAGGGGGTTACTCCAGGGTTCAGATCAACTTGAAAGATGATGTTCCCTACAGCGCAACTCAGGAAAAGAATCAACTTCTGGTTTGTTTCAGAAAGCCAATAGCAGAACGGACGCCAACCCTCCCGGAGCCGGAAAAGGGCATTGAAGTTGAAGAGAGACCTGAGCCCGGGGCAGAGGTGGTGGAAGCCGAGGAGGTTGGAAAACCGGGGTGGGTCAACCGGATCGACTTTGTCATGCTGGAGAGCTGCAAATCAAGGGTCACCATCGGGACCACCAACAAGGTTCGCTATGAAACTTCGAGGCCTTCAGACAAAAGGCTCTTGTTGAAGCTTTTTAATACCAAGATTCCGAAATTTCAAAAGCGCCCACTTATTACTACACGGTTCAAGAGTGCTGTTGATCGGGTCGTTCCAATACAAACGGCCAGGATGGGAGATACTGCCGTCATAGCAATACAACTCCGGGAGGCGGTTCCCTATAGAGTGGAGCAGAAAGAAAATGTTTTAGTTGTTGACCTTGAGCCTTCCACCGTACCTCCCAGGCCAATGCCGGATGTGAAGGCGCCAAAATGGCAACAGGTGATGAAAGAGGCCGAGGCGGAGATCGTAAGGGAAGCGGAAGCGCCGCCGGAGGAGCCCGTTTTGACTGAAACGGGAAAGGTTTATACAGGGCAAAAGATATCACTCGATTTCCAGGATGCGGATATTCGTCACGCCTTTCGGATTCTGCACGAAATAAGCGGGAAAAACTTTGTCATAGGGGATGATGTTAAGGGCAGGGTGACGTTAAAACTTGACAATGTCCCCTGGGATCAAGTTCTGGATCTCATCCTTAAAATGAATAAGCTCGACTGCGTTGAAGAAGGAAATATTGTTCGCATCGCAAAACTTTCGACCCTGGAAGCAGAACAGAAAGCCCTTAAAGCGAAAATGGAGGCCGAACAGGAGGCACAAGAGCAGGAGCCTTCGGTTACAGCCTACATTCCCATCAACTACGCAGACGCCTCATCCATAAAGACGCACTTATACGAGATCAAGACAGACCGGGGAAAAGTGACGATCGATGAACGGACCAATATGGTCATCATGAAGGACATCCAGGCGATTATTGACGATGCCACAGAGATTGTCAAAAGGCTCGATATTGTGACGCCTCAGGTCATGATAGAGGCCCGGATTGTAGAGGCAAGCACTGATTTTTCTCGTGAGCTTGGTATACAGTGGGGGGGAACATACGACGGGGGCACATGGGGCAAGGGCACGTATGGATTCACTGGTGCGTCGGGCACCGGTAATTGGGCGGTAAACTTGCCTCCGGCCGCTCCCACAAGTGGTATTGGATTTAATTTTACCAGAGTAGCTAGTACCGCCTTAACGCTCCAGGCTAATCTTCAGGCCATGGAAGCTGAGGGTAAAGGCAAGATCATATCTTCGCCAAGAATTCTTACCCTGGACAATAAGAAGGCTTATATAGAACAGGGCGTCATGATACCTTATCAGGTACTTGGAGAGGCGGAAGCCTACGAGCTCGAATGGGTGAAAGCCGTTCTCAGTTTGGAAGTAACGCCCCATATTACCATGGACCGTCGTATCGCGATGAAGATCGTTGCCAAGAAAGATGCTCCCGACTGGTCACGCACGGTCCAGGGCGCTCCGCCGATTGATAAAAAAGAGGCCGGCACAGAACTGCTGGTGAACGATGGAGAGACGATCGTAATCGGCGGCATCATTACAAGGGAAGAAACGGTCTCGAAAAAAGCCGTGCCTGGGCTTTCCAAAATCCCTGTATTGGGATGGCTTTTTAAGTCAGAATCCAAGAGAAAGGAAAAGAAAGAACTCTTGATTTTTGTGACGCCCACCATAGTAAAACTTGAAGAGGCACGTCTGACGAAAGAAGTGAGAGAATCAGACTCCTAAATGGATAAGAAAAGGGATAACTGTTTACGGGGTTACGCGTGTCGTCATTGCGAGGAGCGGAGCGACGAAGCAATCTCCTGAAAATAAAGGGATTGCTTCGTCATTCGTTCCTCACTCCTCGCAATGACATGCCAGGAAATACCCCCGTGAACGCTTACAAAAAGGGCGTGTACTGGACATACGTAAGGCATATATTTAACTTTAGAGTGTACTCACGGCAATGAGGGGTTGTTCGATGTTTCGCAAGATGGTTTTTCAAATCATCGTATGCTTTTGTGTTGCAATCTCTGCCGGATCGGTGCGCCCTGCGTATGTCCGCTCAGAGGAACCTGCAGAAAAGAAAGTCAAACTACCAGAAAAGGAAGTCAAGCTGCAATCAGGACTATATTATACCGTCCAGAAGGGGGATACCCTGTGGGACCTCTCTGAGCACTTCTATGATTCTCCATGGGTGTGGCCGGACCTCTGGGAGAGAAACCAGGAGATTGCTAACCCCCACTGGATCTATCCGGGCGAACGCATCCGTATCTTCAGCCGAGAAGAACTCGAAGCAATGGTCCGGCCTAAGCCCGAGCCGGAGCCCGAAGAGGCCGTGCAGCCGGAAGAGCCTCCGTACTATTCTTATCCTGCCATTAACAAGGTGGGGTTCATAAGGGAAAAGCCTGTTAGCCCCTCTGGCACCATCTTCAAGGTCAGAGAAGACAAGGTCATGATAAGCCAGCGTGATCTGGTCTATGTCCGGCCTATTGGAAAGACGACCTTTGAACCAGGGGATCGTTTTACTGTGTTTCGGACATTAAAGCCTCTAAATGACAAGGACACCAAAGCACTCATCGGGGTTCAGCACTATATACTGGGCGTGGTTGAAATTACGGAAGTGGAGCCAAAATTTTCTACTGCCAGGGTTCTGCAATCGTTCCGCCATATTGAACTAAATGACCTTCTGATCCCGTATGAGCCGCTCTCTCCGAAGATTACGCTCACTCAAAGCAAAGAAGGACTCAAAGGCAAAATTATTTGTGCTGAAGAGCGTCAGGGGATGTTCGCAGACACGGTTGTCTTTATCGACAAGGGACGCAAAGACGGCGTCAAGGTGGGCCAATCATACAGTATCTACTACCAGGAAAAGACGCGTATCGATCCGAAGGCAAAAGAGGATATCGTGCTGCCACCTGTAGATTACGGCAAAATCATCATCCTGCGAACCGAGGATACGACCGCCACGGCGTTGATTACCATGGCCAAGAAGGCCGTCCGACCAGGGGCAACAATCCGTACGCCTCCTCAGTAGTCAGTGGGTAGTGGTCAAGGAAAGTGAACTAAACTGCCTAACCCGGATAAGCCGGAAAATCCGACACGAAGTGAAGCTTGCGCCAACCTCGAAATGCGAAATCCGAAGCTCGAAATGCGAAATCCGAATTTCCAAGATGTTCAAATCCAGTAACTTTAGGCACATTAGCTTACATCAGTTTGCTTAGCCATCTGTTTTGGTCATTTGAATTTTCAAAATCCGAAAATTGTTTCGTATTTGCGGCTTACGCCTTGAAAACAGTACGATATTCGTATTTCGAATTTATTTTCTGCCAGAAAAGACACCAATTTCACGACTAACGGACTAAAGTGAGTCCTCGGTCCCGCAACTCGCAACTCTATTCCCGCAACTTCCTCATTTCTCCCAAAGCCTTATCAGCCAGAGGGGTATCGGGTGCCAGCTCTATGACCTTTTTGAAGGCAGAAATCCCCTTTTCCGTTGCGGATTGCCCGGTGTAGGCGCGTCCCAGATCAAAATAGGCAGCGGCAAACCGTGGTGCATACTGAACCGCCTTTTCCAGGGAAGAGATCGCCGCCTCGTATTCGCCCATGGCCATATAAGTCAGACCCAATCCTCGATGTGCTGTGGCAAAGCGGGGATTTGCCTTGATGGCCTTCTTGAAAAAACCAATCGACAGTTCATAATCCTTTTTCCCGCGGTACGCCTCACCAAGGTTGCTCAGGGCAAAATGAGGAGTGGCATACACCAGATCGGCACATGCACGGTTGAAAGCCTCTATTGCGTTATCCCACTGCTCTAATCTCAAATAGAGCGTTCCAAGGTTGTTCCGGGCTTCTGAATAATCGGGTTTAAGCTTGAGTGCCTTCTTGAAATGTGCAATCGCAAGATCAAATTCCTCTTTTGCAAAATAGGCCAATCCCAGATCATTTTGGAGAAAGGCATCTTTCTCGTAAAGCTTCTCTGCTGTCAGAAATTCCTTGAGTGCGCCCGTGAAATTCCTCTCGGCCAGATACGCTTCACCAAGATGCCTGGATGCCTCTGCCTGGCTTTTGCGCTGGGCCAGGTCGGCTGCGCAGGAAACCAGGCATAAGGAGAGGCATAAGAAGAGCAATAACCAGGACGATCGTTTCAGCATAACAGACTCCTCAATTTCTAAGCGCTTAGTTGTGAAATTCGTGTTTTTTCTGCCAAAAAATTATTAAAACTATCACGAAAGAACGAAAACACGAAAAAATACAGTTTGTCCTTTTATCTTGTTTCGTGCTTTCAAGTTTTCGTGTTTTCGTGATTATTTTTTTGTTCTGGCTTGTCCGGGTTATTTTATCTCATCGTGATTTGATCTTCAAAACCCTGATCTGTTGTTCCCTCAAGAAATCAACTAATTTCGGGTCAAGGGACGTCCGCATCAATATGGCCATCTTCTCCCTGGGCCTCAAAGTCATGAGTCCTGGAATGGTGAGAGAAGTGGTCTTAAACACATTTCGGTTTGCGCCGAAAAAGACCGGGTCCTCAGTAAATGGAATTCCTATTGCCCTCAAGATATTCCTGACAACGGTCAGGACTTCATCCTCAGGGCTGATTGACACTACTCTCAGCCCTCCTGCCTCAATGGCCGATTTTGCATCACCGTAGAAGGTGCCAAAATCGACGACCACATCCAAAGCGTTTTCGCCGTGGATGATATTGGCGGTTGTTTCAACCTGAATCCCGGCGTAATCAAAGGAAAAGGGAACGCCAAGCTCATACGAATACCCCATTGCTGTGACAAGTCCGGACACAAAGGCCTCCTGATCTGATGCGTCTATGGTCAACATTGGGTACTTTTTCGTCGAATCTTCCCTTAAAATCCCCCCCGACCCCCCTTTGCTTTCCATCCCACCCTCGGCCAGTATGTCGAGCACCCGGATATTCTCCCTGGCCAGATATTCTACGACCGGAGCTGACGTACGCTCCTGGGGATTTTCTATCAATGTTACACAGTAATATACTGGTTGCTCCTCCTCATTATCGTCTTGCGAGAGAATCCAGTCGCCACGGAGGCTGACCCGAATTCCATCCTCCAGCT
>DAOURD010000325.1:0-3135 GCA_030625295.1 Desulfobacterales bacterium
GGCCGTGACAGCGCCGGTCAGAGGCGTGGGGTGAAGCGTTTCGGCGGGCACAAGGTTTCGGCAGGTAATATACTGGTGCGACAGCTCGGGACGAAGATACACCCCGGCAACAACGTGGGCATTGGGAGGGATTACACACTCTTTGCCAAAATCGATGGACTCGTCACTTTTGAACGCATGGGACGATCCAGAAAAAGGCTCAGCGTTTATCCCGTGTCAGCCTGAGGGGCGATATCCGGAGAGTCCATATTCGTCCATAAGCATTCACCACAGAGATCGCAGGGACATTTTTATTCATCTATCATTGCGGCGGCGTTCTCTGTGTTCTCTGCGGTGAACTATTAGGAAGAGACGTCCCGTCGGCCACACGGGATATATGAAATTCATTGATGAAGCGTCGATCACTGTCCAGTCTGGGGATGGCGGAAATGGCTGCGTGAGTTTTAGACGCGAGAAATACGTTCCCAGAGGCGGACCAAACGGTGGAGATGGCGGCAAGGGCGGTGATGTACTTTTCGAAACCACACTCCGTATGCACACCCTTTACAGCTTCAATTTCAAAAGACATTTCAGGGCTGAACGAGGGAAACACGGTCGAGGGAAAAATCAGTCAGGAAAAAGCGGTAAGGACCTGACCATCTTCGTCCCTCCCGGCACTTTAGTCAAGGAGGCCGAAACCGGGCGCGTACTCAAGGAGTTTGTGCGGAGCGGTGAATCTTTCTTGGTGGCTCGTGGTGGACGGGGTGGCCTTGGAAATCAACATTTTGCATCGCCAAGGAAGCGTGCACCCCGATATGCCCAAGAAGGTCAACCCGGCCAGACCCTTTCCTTGAAACTTGAGCTAAAACTCCTGGCCGATGTTGGCATCATAGGGCTACCGAATGCAGGCAAGTCTACCCTGGTGTCAAAGCTTTCCTCCGCACGTCCCAAGGTTGCCGACTACCCCTTTACAACGCTAACACCCACCCTCGGCGTGGTTGAGCCTCAGGAAACCGACCCCTTTGTCATAGCCGATATCCCGGGACTTATTGAAGGTGCGCACCGCGGGGTGGGTCTTGGAACCAGGTTTCTGAGACACGTGGAGAGGAGCCGATTTTTGCTTCACCTGATCGATCTTTCCTCCGTTCCATCGGAAGACCCCCTTAGCCCGTATCACACTGTCAATCAGGAGCTCCGGCAGTTCAGTCCATCCCTTGGCCGAAAACCCCAGGTAATTGCATTGAACAAGGTAGACAAACCCGGTACCCATGCTGTGGCGGAAAAACTTCGCAATGCCCTTCAGCCATTGAATCCCGACGTATGGGTCATTTCAGCCATCACGGGTGAGGGCCTGGAGCGATTAAAAGACCATTTGGCTGGGCTTGTGGAGAAGGTCAGACAGGCTGAGTTCGATAAAATCGAGGTAACTACTCAGGTTCAAAGTTCCAAGGTTCACGGTTCACGGTTCAAGGTTAGAGAGCGATGAAGAGTAACTACTCAGGTTCAAGGTTCCGGGTTCACGGTTAACCGCTGAACCGTTGAACCGTTGAACCTTTTTATCTTGAACCGTGAACCTGACAACCTAAGTAGTTACAAATCGAGAAAACCCGAGTCAACACATGACTGTTAGACAGGAACGTCTTCAAATTCGAAGAAACCTCTTTGACCGTGTCAGGCGAGCTGTCGTCAAGGTTGGCAGCGGGGTACTCACCCATGAACAGGGTCTTAACGATAGAGTGATAAAACGCCTGGCCCGAGAGGTGTCTATGCTTATGGACCAGGGGCGTCAGGTGATCCTTGTCACTTCCGGGGCCATTGCCTCGGGGATGAAAAAGGTGGGTATGGCTGAAAGGCCTTCTGATATCCCACACAAGCAAGCGATTGCCGCTATAGGACAGTCCCGGCTCATGTTAGAGTACGAGAAGTCCTTTGCTCGTTATCAAAAGAAAGCGGCTCAAATCTTGTTGACCAGAGATGACCTTTGCAACCGGAGGCGTTATCTGAATGCCCGCAATACCATCAACGTTCTCTTGGATTGGAAGATTGTTCCTGTCATCAACGAGAATGATACAGTGGTTGTGGAGGAGCTCAAATTCGGAGACAATGACAACCTGTCGGCCATGATTACCCATTTGATGGATGCCCAGATACTGATCAACCTGACCGATATTGACGGCTTTTATGACAAAAACCCGGCGGCCCACAAAGACGCCTTGCTCATACCCATGGTGTCCAGGATCGACCGTGCCATGGAAAGGGCAGCCTGTGATATTCCAGGGGCTTTCGGCATGGGTGGGATGTCGAGCAAGATCCAGACGGCAAAGAAGGTCACCACGAGCGGAATTCCTATGGTCATTGCAAGCGGCCTTAAACCAAACATCCTGAAAAGACTCTTTGAGGGCCGGGACATGGGAACCCTTTTTCTCCCAGGAAAGGAAAAGATGGGCAGTCGGAAATGTTGGATTGCCTTCACTCTAAAGGCAAAGGGTACCGTCAAGGTAAACAGAGGAGCAGCCAGGGCCATCCGCAAAGACGGCGGAAGCCTGCTGCCGATTGGTATTCAGAATGTTGAGGGTGACTTTGGTGTAGGCGCTGCCGTCAGTTGCATAGACCCGGATGGGGTGGCTTTTGCCAGGGGGCTTGTAAACTATAGGGCCGCTGATATCAGGAAACTCATGGGCCTTAAGACCAGCCAGATCGAACAGCGATTGGGATATAAGCACTACGACGAGGTGATTCACAGAGATAACTTAGTCATTACCATTGATGATTGACGATTGACAGGGTGTGAATCACAGCTGTTGGCAATGAGAAAATCCATGTCCGTCTGCTACGTATTTAGCTTTGGGGAAAAGGTGTCAGGTTTCGGGTTTCAGGTGTCAGGATTGAGAAACTTAAAGAGCTGAAACCTGAACACTGACACCTGGCTATTGAACTCAATAACCATCAATCTTGATTTACACCCATGGATAACACCTCAAAAAACAGCAATATCACCTGGTTCAACGGCTATGTCTCTCGCAAGGATCGAGAAAGGCTCCATGGCCACAAGGGAGGGCTCATCTGGTTCACAGGCCTTTCGGCTTCCGGCAAATCAACAATTGCCCACCTGGTTGAAAAAGAGCTGCACCGCCGAGGCTGTTCCACCTATGTGTT
>DAOURD010000312.1:0-3235 GCA_030625295.1 Desulfobacterales bacterium
AGGTGTATATTTTACAAGTGTTGAGGCTTTCAGAAAAGCGATAACTCCGAAGCGACTCGCACTCTTGAAGGCGATTAAAACGGAAAAACCTTCATCTGTCCGTCAGTTATCAAAAATTGCGGAACGGGATGTAAAAAACGTTTCGACGGATATTAAATTCCTTGAGCAAGTCGGACTTGTCGATATCAAAAGAAATGATGAGGCAGAAAAGGAAATTACACCGTCTGTAAACTATGATAAAATTCTGTTTGAAATAGCAGTCTCATGAGGGCATAGGCAATAACCAAATCGGAAAAAGCCTAACCAATCCCTATCTTTGCATACCAACCATCACTTCCGCGTGGTCCCCCCATAATCTGGCCCATCATTTTCAGACGAGTAAGCGATTACGGGCGTTCATTTGTTTCTCGCTCGAGTCCAAGGCGTGTTGGAGGAGTCCGCCCCAGGCGGATTCACTATGGGAACCAAGAGGGACGTTCATAAATAAATAAGTATCATAACTGCTGTAAATAACTAAAGAACCAAGAAGCTTCCTGCTGATTACCGTCTTGCATTTCGGGAGCTGGGATTGGCTATTGGATTACAGGCTGTTGAAAAGCTGCAGGGATTGATCGGGGAAAATCCAGACCTTTTCGATAAGAAACATCTGCTGCATGTGCGGATTGAACCCCTGATGCGGTATACACCCTTGAGTGAAATAATTGAGAAGTTTTGGCTTGAACGCAAAAACAGAGAAGCCAGCAGTTGGACAGAGCATCGTGATATTAATATGGTGATGTTGGCGACCAGCCTCGCCCCTGATGCTGGCGTTAGGCTCTTCAACAGTATGTAATATGTTACAAGGGTAACCAAAAGAATAATGGAGGCAATATGGAAACACAAACTCGAATACAGCAAGTGACAACTATTTTGGGAGAGTCACTATACCTCAGCCACCCTGGCCGCTGTTTTATCTAAGGTGAAGCCACGGGATGCAATTGAGATTATCAAGTTAAATAGTTAAGAGCGTCCCCTTTGACTACTTTGACCTGTAGATTCCCTGTCCCCAGGTCCGAATGCTATATACTACTATATACTATATGTAGAATTCTAGAGAGCCTGGACCACAATATACTTGACACCTGCTGTTGATTGTGGTAAGAAAACTCGTCGTTATTGTGGGGAAGTCCGCTGGTCTTTTTTTGGGCTTTCAAGTACAAACTTTTGAAAGAAAGGGGGAAGGTCAAGATGGGTTTGATGCGTTTTAGCTTGGAGGGCATAGCGGCATTCAGGAACAAGGATCAACATGCGGGTGTTCGGCATCTTTGTGTAGATTGCGCTCGTGAGGCAAGGGAGGAATATACTATAATCCCTTTTTTAGATGGTCAATTAAATGCAACGCTTAGCGATTTTGGTAAGGACCTGGGCGCAATGATTTGGTGTGACAAATGTAGCCAAGTCATAGCGACCTATTATCCTGAGTCATTTTGGACAAGTCATAAAGCAGGAGAGGCTGGGGATCAAGCATCGTTGATATTCAAGAAATTCTAGCAGATATATATCGTAGACCGCATGATGAGCCTGGAAAGCGCTGGAGCCTGGCGCGCGAAGCTTTCAGGCCGTGGGGCGGAAGGCGAGTTTTGCCTTCAGGTTGGCCAGCAGATCATGCATATCGTCCAGAATCATGTATAGGGAGGGGACTAACAGCAACGTGATGCCGGTGCCGAAGAGCACGCCAAAGCCAAGGCTTATGGCCATGGGGATGAGAAATTGAGCCTGGAGGCTACGCTCCAAGAGCATGGGGGTTAAGCCGGCAAAGGTGGTCAAAGAGGTAAGAATGATGGCCCTGAAGCGCAGGGCACCGGCCCGGGTAATCGCGTCATGGGCGTTTGTCCCCTGACTGCGGATCCGATTGGTCGCATCAATCAATACCAGGGAATCATTGACCACCACACCAGCCAGGCCGACGATACCGAACAAGCTCAAAAGGCTAAGGTTGTGGCCCATAATCAGGTGCCCTAACACAGCGCCGATCATACCAAAAGGGATGGCCGACATGACGATAAAGGGCTGGGTGAATGACTTGAAAGGAATGGCCAGCAGGGCGTAGATGCAAAAGAGGGCGATGACAAAGCCCCTGACCACACCGGCCAAGGACTCTTTCTGTTCTTTGCCGGCCCCTTCTATGCTGTATCGCAAGGCCGGGTAACGGTTTTTCAGTTCCGGCAAAAAGCGGCTCTCTAAATCAATACGCACCTCATTGGCGTTGGTGACCGTCTCATCCACGTCGGCCGTGATTTTGATTACCCGGAGACGCTGGGCCCGCTGGATGGAGGCATATCCCTGCTCCATCTTCACCTCAGTCACCTGACTGAAAGGGACCTCGAAGCCGTCGGGCGTGCGTATGCGCATCTCTTCCACATAGCCCAATGATTTGCGCTCTGATTCCGGGTAGAGAACCATGACCTTGACCTCATCCTGGTCCCGCTGCAAACGCAAAGCCTCGGCCCCGTAAAAGGCGTGTCGCACCTGCTTGGCCAGGTCGTTCAACGTCAGGCCCAGGCTGCGGGCTGTCGGTTTCAGTTTGAGCTGCATTTCTTTTTTGCCCGGCAAGAAACTGTCGCTCACATCAAACACCCCGGGATAAGCTTTCAGTTCCTCCTTGAGTTCGTCCGCTGCAGCCAGAAGCTGGTCGTGGTCGTCCAAAGACAGGTGAACCTCGACCGGATTGCCGGCGCTAAAGAGCGCACTCTGGAAAGTGACGGCCTCGGCATCCGGGATGACACCCATCTTTTTGCGCCACAAGGCAGCGAGTGTAGTCGCACTGACGTCGCGTTGTTCGCCTTCGAGAAGCTGGATTCTGACCTGGGCCAGATGCCCGCCCACCTGCGGCCCGGATGCCATGGGGCCGTGTCCCCCCGAGTGACGCCCCACCAGCGCCCTGCTGTGTTCAAAAAGCGGTGGCGCGCCCCTGGGCCGCTTTTTGTCCATTTCCGCTAAGGCTTCTTTAGCAGACCGCTCCAAATGGGCGACGATCTCTTTGGTACGTTCAACGGGTGTGCCTGCCGGCATGGTCAGGGAACAGATCAATCGGTCACTGTCTAGTTTGGGGAACAACGTGAACTTGATCCATCCGCCTTTCCATACTCCCATGGTCAACAGGAGCATGGCTATACCCAGGGCCACTGTGGCATAACGCCACGTGACACAAAAATCTACTAGTTTGGCATAAGGGCCATTGATGACCCACGCGAGC
>DAOURD010000184.1:0-4403 GCA_030625295.1 Desulfobacterales bacterium
TGGTGGGAAAGAGGGTGCTCGTCCCTTTCAAGAACCTTCAAGTCACCGGATACATCCTCGAACTCGTTCCTACCACCAATCAGACAAGAGTTAAGAAGATCCTGGATATCCTGGATGACACACCAATGTTCCCCACGTCTATGATCCCGTTTTTCAGTTGGATAGCAAACTATTATTGCTATCCTGTTGGAGAAGTCATCAAGGGAGCACTCCCAGGCGGCCTGAACATCACCCACGTTGAAACCGTAAGTATTACAGATAAAGGACGTTCTATGCTCTCAAGCCCCTCCCTGAATAGCCCGGATCGCACAGTGCTCGAAGCACTTCAGGAGCGAGGGCCCTTGCGTCTACGCACACTTTATAAAAACCTCAAAGAAGAACTTTCTCCGCGAACGCTACGCAGTCTGGAGCGTGCCCGCTGGATCATGAGGGAGCGAAGGCTCAAGCCAGGCAGGGTCCGGCCAAAGATGGAACGATACATAAAGGCCGTGGAGAAAAGGCCTTCTGCTGAGTCGCTTTCACAGGTTCGGCGCCGTATCCTCAAAATCATCGAAGACCACAGCGAGATCTCCTTAACGGCCCTAAAAGCTGAGGTCCCCTCGGCCGGACCACTTGTCAAGAAGATGGCCGCCGATGGGTTCTTGACTGTGGTTGAACGGGGTGTCTATCGGGATCCCTTTGGCGAACCCATCACACCAGACGGTGGTCCGCCCCACCTGACCGGAGACCAGGGTTCAGTTGTAGGGCGCCTATTGAATGCACTCGGCAAGGGGTTTCAAACCTATCTTCTTTACGGTATCACCGCCAGTGGTAAGACAGAGGTCTACATGCGGGCTGTAGCGGCTACCCTTGAGAGAAACCAGGAAGCCCTTGTACTAGTGCCCGAGATTGCGCTGATTTCCCAGATGGAACGGCTTTTTCGGGCCCGCTTCGGAGATTGCGTGGCCCTTCTGCACAGTGGCCTTAGCGAAGGTGAGCGTTTTGACCAGTGGATGCGAATCCTGCGAAAGGAGGCCAGGGTCGCCATCGGTGCCCGCTCTGCGATCTTTGCCCCCTTTGAACATTTGGGTTTGATCGTCGTGGATGAAGAACACGACGATTCGTACAAGTCCGCCTCAGGCGGACTCCGGTATCATGCCCGTGATCTGGCCGTGGTTCGAGCCAGATTCCAGGGTGCTGTGGCCTTACTCGGGTCTGCCACCCCATCTGTGGCGTCTTACTACAATGTACACACAGGAAAATTCCAGGGGCTCAATCTCTCGAAACGGATCGAAAACAGGCTTCTCCCGGAAGTAAGGATCGTAGATCTGCAGGAGCCAGGGGAGCGCCGCCGGGCCAAGCCCTTCATTACAAAAGAGCTTGAGGATGCAATAGCCGAAACCCTGGACCGTGGAGAGCAGACCCTGCTTTTTCTAAACCGGCGCGGTTTTGCCAATTACCCTGCTTGTGCCCGCTGTAGAACACCTGTGCGTTGCAAGAACTGCGACATCACCATGACGCTCCACCAGGAGGCCAATGCCTTTAGATGTCACTACTGCGGTTACACACGGGCACAGGCGGCCGGCTGCCATGCCTGTGGTAGTTCAAAAATCAAGCTGCTTGGCATGGGGACAGAAAGGGTGGAGGCCAAGATCAAGGAGATTTTCCCGGAAGTTAGGGTGGCGCGAATGGACCGGGATACCACTGCCCGAAAAGGTGCCCTTGTCAAAATCCTGAAAGACCTTAGGGCAGGCGCCATCGACATCCTCATAGGAACTCAGATGGTGGCCAAGGGGCATGATTATCCCAATATTACACTGGTGGGAATCATCTGTGCCGACCTTTCACTCAATTTTCCCGACTTCCGGGCTGGGGAACGAACCTTCCAACTCCTGGCCCAGGTAGCTGGGCGTGCGGGCCGAGGCGCGCAACCCGGCCGCGTTATCCTCCAGACATTCAACCCTGACCACTTTTGCATCCTGACCGCAAAGGACCAGGATTATAGAGCCTTTTACGATCATGAGATCCGCTTTCGAGGGACACTGAAGTACCCCCCGTTCTCGCGCCTGATACAGATTCTCGTTACAGGAAAGGACAAGGAGCAAACCGGTCAGTGCGCTCAGAACCTGGGACAGATCTGCCGGGCACTGCAATCAGAAAACCGGGCATATCAAGAGAAAGTGAAACTCCTCGGTCCGGTTGCAGCCCCTCTGGCCAGGCTTCAGAAGCAATACCGGTGGCAGCTTCTGCTCAAAGGCCTGGAGCCAGGACCGTTACACAGCTTGACCCGGACTCTCATGGACAGGGCGGAACGAACCATTCGAAAGGCCGGAGCAAGGGTGATCATTGATGTGGATCCGGTAGATATGCTGTAATGACATGAAGCCTATTGTTGCTATTGTAGGACGTCCCAATGTGGGTAAGTCCACCCTCTTTAACCGAATTACGCGCTCCCGCAAGGCCCTTGTGGATAATTCCCCGGGAGTAACCCGAGACCGAAACTACGGGGATGCCCGGTGGGACGAGGTTTCCTTCACGGTGGTGGATACCGGAGGGTTTTCTGATTTTGAGGCAGAAGGATTCGGGCCATTGGTCAGATACCAGGTGATGCAGGCCATAGAAGAAGCAGACGCCATCGTCATGCTTCTTGATGGGAGGGAAGGGGCTACGCCGGTCGATACAGACCTGATTTACCAGTTGCGTCGATCAAGCAAGCCCGTCCTTTATGGGGTCAACAAAATCGACGGGCCAAGGCACGAATCGCTTCTGTCTGACTTTTCCGTCCTGGGCGTGGATCCCCTCTATCCCGTCTCTGCTGAACACGGATACGGCGTGCACGATCTCTTGGATGCCTTGATCGCTGTTTTGCCTCGGAGTACTCCTGAAGCCGCTCCTGATCGAATCAGACTGGCCGTTATAGGGCGCCCAAACGTGGGGAAATCCTCCTTGATCAATCGCCTCCTAAGAGATGAGCGCCTTTTGGTGAGTGAAATACCGGGCACCACCCGGGATGCGGTTGATACGATCTGCAAGGTAAACAAGAAGGAGTATGTACTGATTGACACGGCTGGAATTCGAAGAAAGGGGCGCGTGCGAAAAAAGCTGGAAAAGTTTTCGATTATAAAGGCCCTGAGGAGCCTTAATCGATGTGATATTGCACTGGTCATGATGGATGCCTCTGAAGGGGTGACAGGCCAGGATGCCAACATTGCTGGTTATGCGCTGGAACGGGGTCGAGCCTGTATCATCCTGTTGAATAAATGGGATCTGGTTGAAAAGGATTCCAAGGCTGCCGAGCGATACGTGAATGAGGTTAAAGACCGATTGAAGTTCCTGAGTTTTGCTCCCATATTGACCATTTCAGCTCTCAGCGGGCAGCGGGCGTTTAAGATCTTTGACTGGGTGGAGACCGTATACAAGCAGTATACTACACGCATCAGCACAGGACGGCTAAACAGAATATTTGAAGCTATCATTAACCAGCATCAGCCTTCTTCCTACCGTGGGAGACGCATTAAGTTTTACTATGCCACGCAGATCTCGGTGGCCCCACCCAGATTTGTTTGCTTTGTAAACTATCCGGAGGGCATCCATTTCTCTTATGAACGGTACATCATCAACAGGCTTCGAGAAGGGTTAGGGTTGGACCGGACTCCTATCCGGCTTATTTTTCGAAAGCGGGAGAAGAAATAAGTAACTACTCAGGTTGTCAGGTTCACGGTTCACGGTTCACGGTTCACGGTTCACGGTTTACGGTTTACGGTTTACGGTTCAAGGTTAGATAGGGATGGAAATTGAACGGGTTGAAGATGAAGATAAAGAATGGAAAGAACAGATTATTGGGGATGAACCCTGAACCCCTGAACTTTGAACCTGAGCAGTTACCTGGATAAAAGGCTTACGCCTTAACTCCGGAGTTAATGCGTAAGGATTTTATTACGACGCAACACAATGGATCTGTTTAATCAATCTGAAAAAGAGATAGAAGAGACTGCCCGTCCTCTCGCAGAGAGAATGCGACCGAAGACGCTTGAGGCATTTGTAGGTCAGACCCATCTCCTTGGCAAAGACAGTGTGCTGCGTCGGGCCATAGAAGAGGACGGGCTGTTTTCCGTGATTTTCTGGGGGCCGCCGGGTTTGGGTAAGACAACTCTGGCCCGCATCATGGCCAATGAGACAAAGTCCCACTTTGAAACCTTCTCTGCCGTGCTTTCCGGGGTAAGAGAGATCAGGGCAGTCATTGATGAGGCCAAGGCGCAGCGGCGATACCATCAACAAAAGACAGTCCTGTTCGTAGATGAGATTCACCGGTTTAACAAGGCCCAGCAGGATGCCTTCCTGCCATACGTGGAAAGTGGTCTGATAACGCTGATTGGCGCGACGACCGAGAATCCCTCTTTTGAAGTGATTTCCCCGCTCCTCTC
>DAOURD010000079.1:0-5986 GCA_030625295.1 Desulfobacterales bacterium
CAGTTCTCGGTCCCAGTCATAGCTGAACCCAAGCCGCTTGAGCTGGGTGCGCATGGTGTCAATGTTCTGGTATGTCCATTTGGCCGGGTGTACGTTGTGCGCAATGGCCGCATTTTCTGCCGGCATCCCAAAGGCATCCCAGCCCATAGGATGAAGCACATTGTAACCCTGCATGCGTTTGTATCGCGCTACTACGTCTCCAATGGCGTAGTTACGCACATGCCCCATATGGATGTTGCCGGAAGGATACGGAAACATCTCAAGCAAGTAATACTTTTTCCTGGCCGGGTCTTCTTCTACCCTGAACAACTGCTTATCTTGCCAGATTCCCTGCCACTTCAATTCTACGAATTCATGGTCGTATTCCTTCTGCATAGCCTCCCTTTTGCAACTATTCAGTTCCCCCAGCCCCCCATAAGCGCTAAGTTGTTTTGTAAACGTTCACAGGTTACACTTATGCCATACGGAATTGTTTTAAAAGATGAACATCGAACATCGAACATCGAACATCGAACGTCCAACGTCGAATGAAAAACTAATATCCAATACCGAACATTCAACGGCTATTTCTGTTTCTTTTCAGCCGTTTTGATACTCGTAACGAAAATCTTAATCAATTCTTCTGTTTCCTCTAAAATATCATTTAGTAGTTCAGGTTTTTTAATTAACGGTACACGCTGAATGAGTTTTAACCATCTCTGGGTCTCCCTTTTTCCCATTCAACGTTCGATGTTCGATGTTCATTTTTTCACTAAACTTTCCAAGTGCATCCGGTGCAAAAATAACTTAGCGCTTATGGGGGTAGAGGGCAGGGTGAGGGGGGAAGCCCGAACTTATTGAGAAGGCACAAAAAAATAGGGCACGTCCTGTACAGACTTGCCCTATTTCCGATTCTTGTTTCTTTCTGTTACTTTTTCTCAGGCTTAGGATGGCACCCTGCGCACTTCGTGGGAATAACTCTTGTCTTGTCCGCCTTTTTCAAATCCTTATGACACCCCACACAGTTCTGGTGAATGGCCGAATAGTGATAGCCCTGCGAGGCCTTCTCCTTTCGGCTTAGCTTTTTTTCGCCTTCCTTTGCCTTTGGGGCCTTGGCCTTGCTGTGACATCCTTCTGCATCACATTTTTCGACCTTGTCCCCCTCTTTCCACACGTTCTTGCCTTCCGTGTACACATGATGACAGTCGTTACACGGGATCTTGTAATCCACATTATGCTTCTTGTGGCTCAAGTTGACCAGGGCCTTCTTGTGCTTCTTGTACACCTTTGATTCCATGGTAATGTTGTCAGGCGCCTCCTGAGTCGCATAAACGACTGCAAAGAGAAACACCACACTCAAGGCAGCAACCCCCAACACCAGCAACGATTTTTTCTTCATAAGCCGCTTTCACCCCCTTTCTCTAAAAAAAGTTATGAATAAGACCAGTGATATTTGTACACAAAAAATATGAGATTCCGCGTACCAAAATTTTGGGTGAGTGTCAAGGAGAAAACCCTCTATCCAGCGGTTTCTTGCGTTTCCGCCGCATCTGCCTTTTCCTCCTTTTTCCCAAACACCCTGGCACCCAGAATGCCCACCTCATAGAGCAGGATCAAGGGTCCTGCCATCAGGATCTGTGTGATGACATCCGGCGGGGTCAGGATGGACGCAAAGACAAAGAAAAGCAGGATGGCATATTTGCGCTTGGCCTTGAGGAACTTAACGTTCACAATGCCAAGCTTTGCCAGAAAGGTCACAAAAAGCGGCATCTCAAAGACGATGCCAAAGGCAAAGAGGAGCTTAGAAGAAAAGCCCAGGTATTCCTTCATCGCTGGGAGGGGCTTGACATAGTCTGATGCAAACCCCATGAAAAACTTGAACCCAAAAGGAAACACAATGAAGTAGCCAAAAAGGGCGCCGCCTAAAAAGAACAGCGAGGAGAGGAACACGATGGGCAAAACCAAACGCTTCTCCTTGTCGTAGAGCCCGGGTGCAATGAACATCCACAACTGGTATACGATGACGGGCACAGCCAGAAGGACCCCTGCAAGGAAGGCGACTTTCAGGTAGGTGAAAAAGGCCTCCGGCAGCCCCGTGTAAATGAGCTTTTCTTCCGAGGGCATTGCTGCCAGCAGGGGCTGCATAAGGATTTCAAAGAGTCTCTTTGAAAAGATGTAACTGATGGCAAAGCCGATACCGACTGCACAAAAACAGATGATCAGGCGCCTGCGGAGTTCCTCAAGGTGGGCGGTCATGGGGAGCTTCTCATTCTCAGGCATCTTTGGCAGGCTCCTTCGACCCGGTTTCTTGCCGGGGCCTGTCTTCGATAGAATCTTCTGAACCTCCGGTCACATCCTTCTCAACGGTATGCTCAGGCTCATCCTCGGACACAGCGCCGGTTTTCTGATCGGCGCTAGTTTCAGTCATGGATTTCCGTACTGTCTCCTCAAGGTCCTCCTTGACTTCCCGTATGGTGTCACGGGCCTCCTTCAGCTCGTTGTCCACTTGAAGGTTTTCCTTGAAGTCCTGCGTGGCTTTCCTGAACTCGGCAATACCCCGCCCTAAGGACTTGGCGATTTCAGGAAGCTTCTTGGGGCCAAGCACGATCAAGGCGATAGCCAGAATCAAGATAATTTCCGGCATCCCCATACCAAACATTTACAACTCCTTTTAACAAAGACTCGCGTAATAGTTCAGCACCCATTGGTTCTTCTGTCATTTCGACCAAAGGGCCCGCCCTAGCGTGACAAAAAAGACATAACGCCTCTCACGCAACAACCCGGTCTGGGCCAGGGAGAAATCTTTCCACCTCTGCGGCTAGTTCAAAAACCCCTTCTATCATCCGTTGAGCCGGTTAGCCGGGCCAATCACGGAGACTGTAGCGTGGGGGGCTCTGTCCGCCACAATATGTGCCCCACGGAGGGGGCACGCTACAAATAATCGATGCTGTATCCTTTCCGAACAAGATTTTTCCCTGGCCCAGACCGGGTTCTTATATAGCACCGGTTATTATTCTCATGTCGCGCCAGGGCGGGCACATTCGTTCGAAATGACAATACGGGTTGAACTATTACAGGGTGGCTTTGCCCACAGAAAACCATCTGAACTAATAGCGGTATCTTGGTTTACAGTCAAGCCAAATTAGAATGCTTAAGCGATAATTCGGTTGACAACAAACCTCCCCGCTCATATAAATATTTCAACCAAAAGCTCCCCCCTTTTTTAAAGGGGGGCTGGGGGGGATTTCAATGGTGCTGCCAAGATCATGAAGGTACCAACCGCACAGGTCGAAATATTTTGAAGTTATAAAATCGCGAAGCAATTTTATAACTTGGCCGGAGTGGTGAAACTGGTAGACGCAGAGGACTCAAAATCCTCCGGGCCTTGCGCCCGTGTCGGTTCGATTCCGACCTCCGGCACCAACTTGAATGAAACGACTTTCTAATATGCCCCAAGTGGCTTCGGCTACTTGGGGTAAGTCGTAAAAATAGAACCTTATCAGTCCATTTTCTTCCCATTATTCCACTATTCCATCATTTCATCATTCCGTATTGGTAGGACAGAAAACTGCCACTGAAAGATATGTGATTACAACCAGTTGTAGAAATTCCGAGACGCCGAATTATCCCGCCGTATCCCCAGTTTGCCCTAGTAATCCCGGAAACATAGCCCCCCAGCCTAAACGAAGGTCCGGCCATCAAGGTGGTTCCCTTGCCTAAACAATCGCAATTCTTGAATGTGATCGAATCTGTGTTCAGTGGCATGAAAAAGGCCGTGGTACACAACAGCGATTACCAGTCCGAGGACGAAATGAAGGCTGCCATCTCGCGCCATTTCGAGGAACGAAACGATTATTTCAGGGAAAACCCCAAATAAGAGGAGGGAACAAGATTTGGGACAAGGAGTTCTTCAGCCTTGATGAGATCGAGGGTGGGTTGTTCAAGAAGATGTGAAGATGCCTTTCCTCCTTGGTGCAGTTGAGGCATCTTTGGAGGGTCATGGCCTCTCGAATTATTATTTGATTGACAGCCGTAACACCAAGTGTTACAGTTTTCCCAAAGGTGGGACAAGTTTCTTGGGATCTCTATGATAAAGGCATTTAAACACAAGGGCTTAGAAAACCTGTTTTATGATGGTACTAAGAAACGGATTAACCCCCAACATGTCGAGAAGTTAGAAAGGATTTTAGTAACTTCTCAATAGGTTCGGGCAAGTCACCTGAAATCAAGCCCGCCGACAGGCAATTAAATTTGAAAACGTCTGAAACTCGCTTATAAGTGAGCCTAAAGAAAAAAGAGTATTGATGACGTTAAAATATGCGTCCTTAGACTTGAAATTCATATGTACTAACGAAAGGATCAGAAAGCCGCCTCTTTTTTCTTAAGGCTCACTAATGCGCTCAGACAGTCAGACGTTTTCAAATTTAACCGCCTGTCGGCTCAGGTTATTGAGAAGATACGGATTTTAGACCGTCTTAATGCTGCAAGCGAGATCCAGGATATGAGGTATCCTGGTTCAGGCTTGCATTTATTGGAACCGAAAAAACAGGGTCGTTGGGCAGTCAGCGTTTCTGGAAACTGGCGTGTCACGTTTAAGTTTAAGGAGGGAAATGTCTATGACGTAGATTACAAAGATTACCATTGAATTGAAGATCGTTATTCAATCGTACCTAATACATAGAACTCTACAAATCTGAGAGAGTTGCCATTATGAGAATACGAAAAAGGCGCCCGACACATCTGGGCAACATACTAAAATATGATTATATGGAGCCGTTACATCTTTCAGTGACACGATTGGCCGAATGCCTCAAAGTATCACGAAAAACCATATCCAGGATTGTAAACGAGCGGGGAGCCGTTACTTCTGATATGGCTTTGCGATTGTCAAAGGCTTTTCAAACAACCCCTGCACTTTGGTTGAATTTGCAAAAGGAATACGATCTGTGGTGTGCGGAAAACACTTCCAAGGATTGGGATGAGGTCCAGCCAGTAGAAATATCTGGTAGTATGTTGGCATAATATTATTTGGAGTACCGGAAATCGATGATCTGGCGATTTTCGGGCTCGAAAGTCGTTTCACTCATGTAGGTGTTCCGACCTCCGGCACCAACTTGCCCCACATGACTTTCGAATATACCCCAGGTGGCTTCGGCCATTTGGGGTAAGTCGTAAAAATAGAACCTTATCACCCCGTCGTCTCTTATCAGTTCTTTCCTGTCGAGGGAAAACCTGATGGCTTGCTTTTGCTCGCCCTATAAAATCAAATACTTGCATGCCACAGTAAAATGTGCTATTTAAACGACGTTTCGGAATTTCTACAACCGATTGAATGTACAGGCTTTTTTGGGGCTTGGATTTTTGCCTCGTGCCGGAATGATGGAATGATGGAATACTGGACACGAAGTGAAGCTGTGCGCTATGTTGATTCTTTGTAAAAGTATGTCATTTGTACACTTCCCTGTCAACAGTGGTTTTGCCAATAACCCAATAACCCAATGACCCATTTTGCCAGAACCCATTTTGCCAGAACCCATTATTCCAGTATTCCAATATTCCAATTGTGAGCGAAGCGAACTAACTTGTTCTTTTTGTGGGTCTTTTCCTAGTCTGAATGGTGGCTGAAATTGTGTACAGAAAAGGACACTTATATGGACCGGATAAGTTGTTCAACGTTTGAAACAGGCCGCCGCATGCTGGGAAGACTGCCGTACGGCAAGGATTTTGTTAAGATCATAGAGGATTTCTGTGTGCAAAACTCGATTCAGACCGGGGTTTTTTCTGTAATAGGATCCGTAATGTCAGTCACGTTGGGGTTCTACGACCAGAATCAGCAGGTGTACGTCACTTTCAAAAAAGAGGAGCCGCTCGAAATCGTCCATTGCACGGGCAATGTATCGCTCAAAGATGGCAGGGTTGCTGTGCATGCCCATGGGGTGTTTGCCGACATGAACGGCCAGACCACAGGGGGGCACATTTTTTCGGAAACCGTGGTCTATGCAGGAGA
>DAOURD010000254.1:0-3768 GCA_030625295.1 Desulfobacterales bacterium
GTCCGCTTCCAGGGTGGCCTGTAGGCGCCTAAACCGTGGTTGGGTAATGGCAGATAGATTCTTCGTGAGAGGAAGTTCCGGCGCCGGAGGCAAAAACGGGACACGTTCCCCCCAGTAGGCCTCGGCCTTCCGGTAGTCCTCGGTCTGCTCCAGTTTCTTCAAGGCCAGCACACAATCCCGAAACGAGATTTCCAAAGGGGCTAAGGTCAACTGGGGCTCCTCGTAGAACATGCGAAGGTCTCTCATCATAATCGGAAGACCGAGTACATCCGATGTCAGACCGTCAATACTGAAATGCAGGCGAACCCGATCTTCATCAATGAGGCTGAAGCGCACATCAAAAAGGGGCCACCTGTTCGAAGGCAATATCTGGTGATACATCTCTTCTCGTACTGCCAGGAGCGCCTCTTCCGTCTCTTCGGGGGTCTTGTCCCGCAGATCCAGAACCTTCAACTCAAAAGGTGGCACATCCCTCAGGGTCTGCTGATAACCGTCCGTGTATACCAGCGTCCGTAACATGTCATGACGTTCGATTAACCGTCTCCATGCTAATTGGTAACGCTCGGGATCCAATCCGGCTGTATTACATTCAAAATAGGCATGAGAGGACACATTACCCAAATCAAATCTCGGATCTCGACCAATCAAATAAGCTTGCTGCATATCGGTGAGGGGAAAAGGTAAATATCTTCCTGCCGGATCCGGCTCAATTAGGAATTGTTTCTGTCCCCCGGTGTCAATGCCCTCGTCTTCAAGCAAGAGTGCAAGGAGGTCGTCTTGTTTTTCAGTAAGCCCGCTCTTCCCGGGATAGTTTTTCTTATTACTCATCACAAAACTCCTTTCTCGTCTGTTTGTCTTGTAAAGCAGCCTTGACTTGCTCAGGGGACATGCTCTTTACACGCTGGATAGCCCTGGCAATCTTATGGGTCTTCCCTTCTTCCTCCTCATTGTCAACAATGAATTGGGCCAGCTTTGCCACTGTATTTTGGCTGAATACTGCCCGAATGGGCAATTTCGAATGAAAAGTTTCCCGCAGACGGGTAATCAGCGGCAGGGCATGCAGGGAATCTCCGCCTAATTCCAGGAAACCGTCGTTGACGCCCACGGCATCGATGCCGAGGAGTTCCTGCCATAGGTCGGCAATGGTCTGCTCCAGCTCGTTGCGCGGGGGCACATAGGGGACGCCCAGTTTCGGCCGGGAATGAGTCGATTCTTTTACTTTGAATTCTTCAGAGGTTTTCAGGGCAGCCTTTGTACTCTTCAGGAATTCACGCACCAATAGCGGAAAACTTGAGCAGGACACAACGATCTGGGGCAAATCGGCAGAAATCGCCCGGTTGATGCACTCAATACCCTCTTCCGGCAATATGCCTTGTATTTTTACATCGTTGCCGATAAAGTGCATAAGTCTGGGGAGGAGTTTCAGGCCTATGCCGACCCCATGCCAATAACTCCAGTTTACGGCAACAACCCGGCGGTTGGTGGCCGCGTTCATGTAATGTGCATAGGTGTCCATAAAAACATTGGCGGCCGTATAATCCGCATGTCCCAGAGCGCCCATGAACGAAGAGATAGAAGAAAAGAGCATGAAAAAATCGAGATCGGCATCCCTACATAATTCGTCCAGGACCAACGTGCCTCGCACCTTTGGCCCTATTACAGAGGCAGCTCTTTCCGGGGTTTGTACCAGAATCATGCTGCTGGTTGCCAAAGAAGCGGCATGGAAAATGCCGTTTGGAGTGCCAAAACGTTCTACTCCTTGAGTATAGGCCCTGCGCATTTCATCCATATTGCTCACATCGGCGCTCAGTGCTATCACTTCAGCGCCCAGGTCTTCCAGTTCCATGATCTTGCGAAGCCGGATTGAAGTATCATCATCCTCATCGTGAGTAGCAAGCCAGGTTTCCCACTCTTTCCTCTCTGGCAATTTTGTACGCCCGGTCAGCACCAGTTTGGCCTTCCATTCCTGCGCTAAATACCGTGCCAACACAGAAGGAACGCCGCCCAGGCCGCCGGTAATCAGATAGACGCCACCAGGCCGCAACCGGAGTTTGCTTTTGTCCGGACTCTCCAGGCGTACCTGCTCGATGTATTGTTCCCAACGGTATTTTCCCCGGTAGGCAATAGCCATAGCAGGGGTAGCAGACAAGTCTTTGGCGTCGGTATAAGCAGCCACGTCCACAATAAGTGTGTCAACGAGGTCTTGTGGGATCGTACCTGCCGTATCAGATTTACTTAGCTCGATATCGATACTCACGCATTCCATGCGGCGAAACTCGCTTGGGATAACCTTGGCTGGTCCTAATACGGTCGATTTTTCTGGTGACAAATGCTCGCTGCCGGTGACTGCATACAGGTTGGTGGACACCACTCCCAATTGTAGGGGTAGACCATCGATGCTCGACGAGGCCAGGGCTCGCACGATATAGATCAGGCTTTGGTAACCGGTGTCTTGCGAATCTTCGTAGAACTCAAGTCCTCTGCCAAGACAGTCATCAGGCGTCACGCTCCAAAGATGCGCTATGATTCCAGGAATGATTTGATTTTTGACCAATTCGCGGATTAAGGCCTCATAGTCCTCCTGCCGACCAGGATTGATGCGATATGTACCATGATCGAGCCGGGCAAAGTCATCACCCATATCTACCTGGATGACCTTCTGGCCTTCTCTGCGTAGACGTTTTACCATAGCGGAACCGACCCCGTAGGAGTCGGCAAAAACCAGCCAGCAGCGTTCTTCGTTTGCCAATTTGCCGGTCTCTAAAGTGCGAAGGGGCAGTGAGCGTTTCCAGGATGGCACGCTGAACCATTTGTCAATATCCGACTGCTTATCCATCATTTCTGACACCAGGGACAAACCTCCCCCTGTCCCCTGGGTGGTCTCCTTATTTCTTATATCCGGCGCATCGACCCAGTAACGCTGACGCTCAAAGGGGTAGGCGGGCAAAGGGACTCTTTGGCAATGTTTGTCAGGATAGATTGCCTTTGACCAGTCGATCTTCAGTCCCGATAGCCAGAGCGAACCGAGCGCTCTGGTAATAAGGGCCGTATCCGGAACGCTCTGTCGTTCATCGCGCATGGAAGATAATATGTGATGCTCCTGGGTTGATAGGGGATGGCGTCTGGCAAACGTGTTAAGACCCCGTCCCGGTCCGGCCTCAAGTAAGATATTTTGTGAATCTTTGAGCAATTCCTCAAGGCCATGGGAGAAGCAAACGGTCTTGCGCATATGGCTCGTCCAATAGTTCGGGTCTGTTGCCTCTTCGTCAGTAATCCATGTTCCCGTTGTGTTGGACAGAAAAGGAATTTTCGGTGCATTCAGCTTAACCGCAGACACAAATTTCCGAAACCTGTCAATGATGGGATCTATCATACTGGAATGCCCGGCCCTTCCGGCAGGCACACGGCGATGTACTATCTTTTTCTCTTTCAAGGATTTTTGTAGCTCATCAATATCTTCTATCGAGCCGGAGACTGTGCACAGCGAAGGGCCGTTTATCGCCGCTATAGAAAGCCAATCTCCCAGCAGAGCTTTCACTT
Organism: Desulfobacterales bacterium; assembly: GCA_030625295.1. Lineage (GTDB taxonomy): Bacteria > Desulfobacterota > Desulfobacteria > Desulfobacterales. Next base: position 3,541 of record DAOURD010000254.1, read on the forward strand.
TCTCTTCAGGCGAAACAATGACAAGCATGCCGCCTTCCACGACTTCTTCCATTAACTCCCCTCTTCTGGCAACAAGAGACAGAGCATCCTCAAGAGAAAAAACCCCGGCCAGGGCAGCAGCCACATATTCCCCGAGGCTGTGCCCGATCATGCCAGCAGGTTCTACCCCCGAGGATTGCCAGAGCCTTGCAAGGGCATAGTCGGTTACAAATAAAGCGGGTAAGCATG
>DAOURD010000157.1:0-4701 GCA_030625295.1 Desulfobacterales bacterium
TTACTTCAAGTTAAAAAAGTACGAAAAGGCCATCCAATGCTTCCGGCAGGTGCTTCACCTGGACCCCACTTCTGCCATCGATTATGCCAATATCGCTTCCAACTATCGGGATATGGGAAAAAAAGAACTCGCTGTTCGTTACTATCAATTTGCCCTGGAACTCGATCCCACCATAGAGTTTGCCAGGGATAATCTGCGTAGACTGCAACAATAAACCGGGTGGTGTAGGTATGAGCCAGCTCCTGGACCTCACGGCATACCGAAGCAAGGTGGTTGAGCAGAGGGCCTTCGTGTCCTGGCAAAAACGCTTTGGCGAGTCATACGGTGCAGAGACCAGGCTTGCCGATCTTTCGGACAGGACTCTCTATTTTCTGGCCAAGCCTGGGGAGAAGACGGCTCTCGCTTATTATGAGCTTATAATGGGTATACTGGGCATGGGGGAAGGGCCAAAATTCTATTATCTGGACGACAAAGACCAACTGATGGTGATGGATGTCCACCTTTTTCTGATAGATCAGGTGCGCTTTGAATTAATGCGCAGGCTGGGATGGCTCACCAGCTTCCCCGGGGAAAATTATACCCTTCTTGAAATGGTGCAAGCTTTCAAAACGATCAAGGCGGAAGTCAGACAGAAACCTGTGGCACTATCAAGATTCCACCCGGAATACAATGCATACAACAAGCTTATCAGTAAAGATAAAGAAGTCTTCATACGCCGCAAAATCGTAAAGGCCATCGAGGAATTTGGTGCCAGACTCGGAACTTAGCTCCGTTTCGCTCCCTCTGGGGCGTAGGGCCCAGGGGCTGGAGGCTCTACGAGCCGGAAGCCAATTGGAGTATTGGAGTACTGGAGTGATGGGTTTGGAGTAAACTCCATGTGCATGGCATAAATCGGTTGCCACTAAAAGATCCATGATTTCAATGAGTTGTAGAAATCCCGAAACTTCAAATCAGGAAAGCACTTTCTTAAGGACTATATGAGGAAGAAAAGGTTTTGGGTTTGCCTCCTGGCTCTGGGTATTTCTTCTGTATCGGTCCAGCTTGTCATGATCCGTGAGGTCATGTCCTCCTTTGGCGGGAACGAACTGGTCATAGGGGTCGTGCTTGGCATATGGCTCCTCTTTACGGGTCTTGGGACTGCCCTGGGAGTGCCGCTGGCCAAAAAGGGGAGGCCTGAAAGGACCCTTTTTCTCGGCCATCTCCTCATAGCGGTGCTGCCATTTGCCCAGATTGCTGCCATACGGGCCTTTCCACTCCTTTGGGTCCGGGGCGAAATGTTGGGCCTGACTTCGGCCATTGGTGGCAGCGCCATCGTACTCATTCCATACTGCCTTGTGGGTGGTGCCATGATACCCCTGGCTGGTTCCCTGTTGCAGGGAAAAGATACCACAAGCAAAGTCTATATTGTGGACACCCTTGGTGATGTTGGGGGTGGCCTGCTCTTCAGTCTTCTCCTTGTTTACCTCCTTTCCCACTGGGACAGCTTCATGGTCCTTGGGTTCTTAAATCTCTTTGCTGCCTTTACTATGCTCTCTTATAAGGTGTTGCCTGTTTTGTGTCTTCTGGGGTTCGGTATGCTGGCAGCCAGACCTCTCAATGTATCCACGCTTTCCTGGCGTTTCCCTGGTCAGGAGGTCATCTTGAACAAGAACACCCCATTTGCTCAGCTTACCATCTCGAAGATTGGCAGGCAGCTCAATGTCCTGCAAGACGCTATTCCGTTATTTTCAACCGGCGACCTCGACATGGAGACTGTTTCCCATCTGCCGCTTTGTCAGGTCAGGGAGGGGGCCAGAGTGCTCTTGATTGCCGGGGGGGTCTTTGGCACCCTTGAGGAGATTTCCAGGCACAATCCGGAGGGTATAGACTATGTGGAGCTTGACCCGGCTATCCTGGACCTGGACAAACTAATTCACAGGAGTCTTTCCCGTTCCTTTGTGCACGTCCATGTTGGAGACGGTCGCCTCTTTGTGAAGAAAACGTCCGTGGAATATGACGCCATCATTGTAGACCTTCCAGACCCTGAAAATGCCCAGCTCAACCGCTTTTATACACAGGAGTTTTTTGATGAAGTAAAATCGATCCTCACCAGGGACGGAGTCCTTTCCTTCACACTGATAGGTTCTGAGAATTATCTTGAAGAGAAGGGTCTCGCCTTGAATCGTTCGGTCTATGCCGCCCTGAGAACGGTCTTCAAACATATCCTGGTCTTTCCCGGAACGACCCATTATTACCTGGCCTCAGATGTTCCTTTAAAGCGCAATATCGCTGGTCTCCTGGCCGAGAGGGAGATCATCACCAGGCGTTTGGTAGATTACGAACTGCCCACCATGGCAGATCCGTTTCGTGTGGACATACTCAGACGCCTCCTCTCTGAAAAAGAGGCCCTGTCAAACAGGGACCTTTCGCCATTGGCCTTCGGCCATCTGATTGATTTATGGCTGAAAAAATCCGGGAGTCCGAAGACGGTCCTCTACGTGATCGTTATCGGTATCCTTGGATTTGCAGTCCTGGCATGCCGCAAGGACCGTCTCCGTTTTACGATTGCCACCTCCGGGTATGCTGGAATGGCCTTTGAGCTGTCGCTTCTCCTCTTGTTTCAAGTCATATATGGCTATGTTTACCTGAGGATTTGTATCTTTATAACCCTCTATATGATAGGTTCTGCCCTGGGGGCGTTTCTGTCCGGAAGGTTGAATAAGACGGCCACCTGGCAGATGTTGACCTGTGACGCAAGCCTTATCATTTTCGCAGCTCTGGCCTGTGTTGCAGCGCTGGTCGGGGCCCAGCTCAAGGGGCATATCTCTTTGTTTGTTATGCAGTATGTCACCATTCCGGGTCTGTTGTTTCTTGTAGCCTTTGCGGCAGGTTGCCAGTTTTCGGCAGTCTCACGCATGGCCCGGGGAATCGGAGCAGAGATTACAGGCCGCCTTTATCTGTCGGACCTCGCCGGTGCAGCCTGTGGTACCATATTGACAGGGCTTGTCTTTCTCCCTAAGATGGGAATCTTAGGTGTATTGATTTCTGTGGCGGTACTGAAAGGGCTGAGCCTGGGGCTCAATGCGCTGGTTGTCTTGAAACGGACATAGAAGTTGGCCTCAGTCGGTATATTGGAGTGATAGATTATAGGATGGGCATACGCCGATAGAGGTTGGAGGACCGTCCACCTAACGGCGGACTTGAGGCTAAAGGCCAAGAATCTTTTGCCTTGAGCCTCAGCGGAGCGATCCTCAAGCGAAGCGACCCTAAACCATAAGCATGGCCCACATGGCAATATCACGGAGAGATTTCGTCAGAACCACTTTTTGTGCCGCATGCGGGGCGGTGCTATTTCCCCTGGATCTGGCATGGGCGGAAAAGCGGTTTTCGGCAACAGACCCCCATGTCAAGGAAGCCTATTTTTATAAGAAACTGGCAGGCGGCACGGTCCAATGCGGCACCTGCCCCCACGAATGCGTCGTCCTTCCTGACAAACGCGGAAGATGCCGGACCAAGGTAAACATAGATGGAAAGCTTTACACCATCTCCTACGCCAACCCGTGCGTTGTGCATGTGGACCCAGTGGAGAAAAAACCCCTTCAACATTTCTACCCCGGAACTAAGGCCTTCTCCCTTGCAGTGGCTGGGTGTAATCTTCACTGCCTCAATTGCCAGAATTGGGAGATATCCCAAACGAGCCCGGACAGGACCCGCAATTACAACCTTCCGCCGGACGAGGTGGTCTTGATGGCCACAGGATATGGTTGCAAGAGTATCGCCTATACGTATTCCGAGGCCACGACTTTCTACGAATATATGGTCGATATCGCTGCAAGAGCCAAAAAACCTGGGATCAAGAATATTTGGGTTAGTGCTGCATATATCAGCCAGGCCCCCCTGAATCGGCTATGTGACGTGATCGATGCGGCCAGCGTGAACCTGAAGAGCTTTTCAGACAAAATCTATTGGGATCTGAACGGCGCGCATCTTGAGCCCGTGCTCGAGACTTTCAAGACCCTTCACCGGCGAGGCATCTGGATGGAGATCATCAATCTTGTCATTCCTACGTACACGGATGACATGGAGATGATCAAAAGGATGTGCGGGTGGATCCTGGAGAATCTCGGTCCCGAATATCCCCTGCACTTTTCCCGGTTCCATCCCCAGTACAAGCTCGTTCACCTTCCGCCCACGCCGGTTGAGGTCTTGCAGGAAGCCGAGGCGCTGGCCTTAAAAGAGGGACTCCATTACGTCTATATCGGCAATGTGCCGGGTTTGGGTGGTGAGACAGTGTGTCCCAACTGCAAACGAATCGTGCTCAAAAGAAGGGGATACACCCTGGTCTGGAACCACCTGGACAAAGGGAAATGCAAGTTCTGCGGGACTGCCATTAGTGGGAGATGGGAAGGGTAGGATTTTGGATTGCGGTTCAATATGCTCCCTGTCATTGCGAGCGGAGCGAAGCAATCTCATGGTTCATATCTCAGAGATTGCCTCGTCGCTACGCTCCTCGCAATGACAAAAGCGAATGTAGTGAACGATTACGTTTTTCTTGGCTTTGACTCCGGGTTGGCTGGAACAGGAAAACCAAAGATGAAGAAATTACACGCGATAGCTCTTTCAATCACCTTGTTCTTTACTTGTGTCAAGGCTCACTTGTCCGCTGCGGACGAGAGCCGCGACCAGGTGCGGCCTGCGGCGGTTGCCGGTATGTTCTATCCG
>DAOURD010000370.1:0-2718 GCA_030625295.1 Desulfobacterales bacterium
TTCCTCAAGGAACGAAAGGCTAAGGTTGGATGGCGTGCCTCCAAACATATCCGTCAGGATAAGTACACCTCCACCCTGGCCAACCGTCTTGATCCCGATGCTTATCTTTTCTCTCATTTGTTCAGCGCTTTGCCTTAAATCCACGGAAACGGCAGTGGCTGCTCCCAGAGGCCCTTCAAGGATCGATTCGGCTGCTTCAATGAGGGCCTCTCCCAGACCGCTATGAGTTACAATGACAAGGCCTATCATAAATTCGACCCTCAATAAAAAGGAGTGCCTAAAGTGCGCTAAAGCCCGCCCTGGCGCTACCTGCTTAGATTAGTTTACTAAGCCCCATAATCCCGGTTTGGGCCAGGGTGAACTAAAATGCCTAAAGTTGAAGGCCACGATTCCTTCCGCCAAAACAACCCTCAGTGTCCGTCCAGAAATGGTAGATTTTGTCCCGAGACAAGGCCGCACAAAGGTTTCTACCGCAGGCGTAGCAGCGCTACGTTGAGGATAGAAACCTGCGGAGAACGCGGTATCGGGGCAAAAGATGCCGTTTCTGGACGGACACCAATTGGGCTCTGAATTCTATATGCACTAACCCTTTAAGATCAAGAATTATTTATCATTGAACATTTATCATTTATCATTTATTATTGATTGTTAATAAATGATAAATGACCTGCCATGAACATCCTCCTTACCAATGACGACGGTATCCATGCCGAGGGCGTATGGGCGTTGGAAAAGGCCTTGTCCGGTGAACACCGGACCACGGTAGTTGCCCCTGACATGGAGCGAAGTGCCGTGGGGCATAGTATTACCCTGTTACATCCGTTAAGGGTCAACACGATTCAGACAAACGGAGGCCAAGGCTACGCAGTCAGCGGAACCCCGGCCGACTGTGTCAAACTTGCAGTTCTTGAAATCCTGGAAGCCCGGCCTGATATGGTGGTTTCAGGAATCAATCCAGGGCCTAATGTCGGAATCAATCTTAATTATTCCGGAACCGTATCAGCAGCCAAGGAAGCAGCCCTCATGGGAATCCCTGCCATAGCGGTTTCACAAAATCCCAATCCGGATAATGAATACAACGTTGCAGCAAATTTTGTTAGCACATTGATTGCCAGGATCATAGAAAACGGTCTTCCCCCGGGTACCTTCCTGAATGTGAATGTGCCGGCCTGCCCTCCAGATCAGATTAGGGGGGTTCGTATAACCCGACAAGGGATATCCCGCCTCAAGGAAATCTTTTACAGGAGAACCGATCCGAGAAAGCAAACCTATTACTGGCAGGGGGCCGAAACCCAGTTTTTCGATCACGATCCGGATACAGACGGTGCGGTCCTTTGCACAAACTACATTTCCGTCACCCCCGTCCAATGCGATATGACAGACTATCAAGCCATGGAACACCTCAAAAGCTGGGATATTGGTCTGAAGTGATTCAGGGACTTACAAGTCTCAGGATTTAGAATTCCGAGAAACTACTTGTGAAGTTCAGAAAGGAAGCCCTGCATCCTCTGAAGAAGGGACTTCTTGATGTGAACCTTCAGGTAAAGGTCCCCAGGTTTTCCGCCCCCTTTTCCATCCTCGCCCATTCCCACAAGACGGATTCGTTGGCCTTCTCTGACTCGCGGAGGAATCTTGAGAATCAACTTTTTGGACTTTCTTCGGAGGAAGTAGGCAAATGGACCACCCTGCTGTGCTTGCTGGGGGCTCAGTTTAATGACATCGAGGATGTCTGAACCGTTTTCAGGCAATTCGATGCCGCCGATTTTTTCCAGAAAAAAGCGAGACAGCTTTCCCAGATGCCCTTGCAGCGGAAACTGCCATTGATCCTGTTCACGTTCTCCTGGATATCCAGCAAAAACAAACCCTTTGGCAAAAAAACCAGGCTTTTTGAATTCAAAGGCCCGGTATGCTTCCCCATAGAATTCCCGGAAAATATCTTCGTAACCCCTGAAGCCAAATACCTTGGCCATTTTCTCGAGAATGTCGTTAATGTCTGAATCACGGAAAATATCCTCCTCAGAATAACTCCTTCTGAATTGGCTATAGGCCGAAGATCCAAACTGGTGTCTTAAGGCCTCGTATTGCCGTCTTTTGGCCGGATTTGAAAGAACAGCATAAGCTTCGTTAACGGCTTTCATTTTTTCGGAAGCTTCGGGATTTGCCTTGTTTCGATCGGGATGATATTTGAATGCAAGTCTCCGATAAGCCTCTTTGATCTGCTCCGCGCTGGCATGCGGTTCTACACCTAGAATTCGGCAATAATCTTCTTGATGCATTTTATTTTCTATCCCTTAACACAGGGTTGCTAGTGATCTTAGGAAAGACCCATGGGTCCTCAGGGTCCAATGTACCTTCTATGATCTCCCCTATGGCGGCAGCGCAGTCAGTTTGCTGCTCTTTGCCACCAGGGCAGGTAATCGAGACAGTCCTCGCCTCGACGTCGATGCTGTCTATTGTGCAACCCAACCGAGAAGTAACGATTGAGACAATTTGAAGGAAATTTAAGTTTGTTTCAACATGCTTTTTTTCTTCCTTTCTTCTGTTTGTAAGTCTTTGTGTCCCATACGTTTTCCGGAAACAAGTGGTTCCCATTAAGCCGCATGTTCAGGCACATAAACCCGGTAATCACCCCCTCAGCAGCCCAGCCACGTAATTGCAGCCAAAGGTGCGATGGGCAAGAACGGCTGTTTTGGGGAATCGCGGATAAGACGACGGAGC
>DAOURD010000105.1:0-5581 GCA_030625295.1 Desulfobacterales bacterium
CGATGAAGACCACATGGGTGACATGGACTTCAAAGTAGCTGGCACGCGCGAGGGGATCACCTCCCTTCAAATGGATATCAAGATTGAAGGCCTGTCCGAGTCAATCATGCAAAAGGCCCTCGACCAGGCACGCAAAGGCCGACTTTTTATCCTGGACAGGATGGAAGAAACCATCAAAGAGCCCAGGCCGGAGATTTCTCCCTATGCGCCCAAGATTATTTCCATACACATCAATCCCGACAAGATACGGGACATCATCGGCCCCGGGGGCAAAGTAATCCGGGCCATCCAGATGGAAACCGACACCCGGATCGATATAGAGGATTCAGGCATTGTAAAGATCCTTGGTGTTGATAACGAATCGAGCGAAAAGGCCCTCAAGATGATCAAGGATATTGTTCGCGAGGCTGAAGTTGGGGCCATCTATGAAGGGACTGTTCGCAAGATCATGGACTTTGGTGCGTTTGTAGAGATCTTTCCGGGAACTGACGGACTGGTGCATATCTCCCAACTCGATTCAAAGCGCGTCCATAAGGTAACTGATGTTCTGAAGGAGGGCGACAAAGTTATGGTCAAGGTTCTTGAAGTAGATCGTGACGGCAAGATTCGCCTTAGCCGAAAGGCCATTATGGAGGATCAGAAACATGCCGCACGATCTTAACAAAACGGTCCTGAACAATGGCATTAGAATCGTTACCAAGCAGGTACCTCACGCTCGGTCGGTCGCAATGGGAGTCTGGGTCAATGTGGGCGCCCGCGATGAAAAGGCTGAAGAGGGAGGACTTTCCCACGTCATTGAGCACATGATCTTCAAGGGGACTGAAAGGCGAACCGCCCTTCAGATCGCCAAAGAGTTTGACGCCATCGGCGGTCAGTCTAACGCCTTCACCAGTAAAGAGAACACCTGCTATTATGCCAAGGTCATGGACACCCATGTGGATACGATGGTGGATCTCTTGTCTGACATTTTTTTGAACTCTGTTTTTGATCCCGGTGAGATAGAACGAGAACGCCAGGTGATTCTCCAGGAAATAAGAATGTTGGAGGACACACCGGACGAGCACATCCATGTCCTGTTGGCCCAGGCTGTTTGGGGAAGCCATCCCTTAGGGCGTTCTATACTCGGAACCCCTGAGACCGTGACAAGGTTCGATTCCGATAGCATAAAGGAATATTTCAGCCGGGCATACCAGCCTGAACGGATCGTAATTGCAGCAGCCGGAAACCTGGAGCATGTATCATTTGCAGAATTAATAGCTCAGGCATTTGAAGTGGTTCGAAAAGGGAATGACTTCCCGGAGCGCACCAAACCGGCCATGGATTGGGTGGCGACCGCTCATCCCAAGAATCTGGAGCAGGTCCATATTTGTCTGGGCACCAGGGGTATCTACACGACGGATCCTCGACGTCATGCGTGTGCCCTTCTGAATGTCGTCCTGGGCGGCAATATGAGTTCCCGGCTGTTTCAGGAAATCCGGGAACGCCGGGGTCTTGCCTATGCTATCTACTCCTTTGTATTGTCGTATTGTGACACCGGACTCACAGGGGTTTACGTAGGCGTGGACAAGTCGAACACTCAAGAGGTTCTTCGGCTCATCGCCAGGGAGATGAAGCGGCTCAAGGAAGAACCGGTAGACGATTCTGAACTCAAAAACGCTAAAGAACACCTTAAGGGAGGACTCTATCTTGCTACTGAAAGCACTAGCAATCAGATGACTCGTCTTGCTCACAACGAGATAAATTTTGGCCATCATATTCCCCTGCAAGAGCTGGTGGATGAAATCGAAAAGGTCACGGCCGAAGATATATTGAACCTGGCACAGGACACCTTCCAAGACAGTGCTGTGTCTCTGGCCCTCCTTGGGCCGGTCGATGAAAAGGCGTCGTATGAGGATATTTTTAGCCTCTAAATGACAAATGACTAAGCCCAAGGTCAAGATCCTTTGCCTTCATCCAGAACACGATTCAGATATCCCTCTGCCCCGTTACATGACTCCGCAATCTTCCGGGATGGATCTGTGTGCAGCTATCAAAGATAATCAGGAGTTCCCTGTAGGTTCCATAACGGTGATTCCTACAGGGATCGCTATCGCTCTTCCTCCAGGCTTTGAGGCACAGATCCGTCCTCGAAGTGGCCTTGCCTTTAAGCACGGCATCGGTATCATCAATGCTCCAGGCACCATCGATGCTGATTACAGGGGTGAGATAAAGGTTGCGCTCATCAATCTGGGGGAAAGACCATATACCATACGCCGTGGTGACAGGATCGCCCAGATGGTCATTCAGAAGGTCTATCAAGCGCAATTGGAAGTTGCGGATGCTCTTGAAGAAACAGAGCGGAATGAGGGTGGCTTTGGGCATACAGGGGTTTAGTCAGTGGTCAGTGGTTAGTGGTCAGTGGCTGTTAGCTAGGGATTTGGGAATGCGGAATGCCGGGTGACCTGGAACGGCAGGAAGATCACCGGAAGGAGCAGAGGAGCCATGCGGTATGATACGGCACTTAGAGGCTATACCTCAAAAAGAATTGAAGAAATAGAGAGCGCAGACATCCTTGTGGGAATCCCTTGTTATTACAACGAGAGGACCATCGAACACGTGATTCAGATGGTCACTCACGGCCTGGCCAGGCATTACAAGCACAAAAGATGTGTGATACTTGTTGCTGATGGAGGTTCCACCGACGACACCCGTGAGGTAGTCAAGGAATTCGAGATCAAGCCCTGGCAGGAGAAGATCGTCTCCATCTACCGAGGGGCTCCCGGCAAGGGCTCAGCCTTTCGATCCGCGTTCGAGGCGGCCAAGCGCCTCAAGGTCAAGGCTTGCATGGTGGTCGATTCGGACCTGCGTTCAATTACCAGCGATTGGGTCAAATACCTTCTGGAACCAATTCTGGAAAAGGAATACCAATATGTCTCCCCTGTTTACACCCGCTACAAGTATGACGGCACCATAACCAACAACATTGTGTATAATCTCACCCGTGCCCTTTACGGTTTGCGCATCCGCCAGCCCATTGGCGGGGACTTTGCCTTTGCTGGCGAGCTGGCAGCATACTACATCGAACAGGATGTCTGGGACACGGACGTGGCCCGCTATGGTATTGACATCTGGATGACGACTAATGCCATCACCAACAACTTCAAGATTTGTCAGTCCAACCTGGGGGTAAAGATCCATGACGCCAAGGATCCGTCCGAGTCCCTTGGGCCTATGTTCCGGCAGGTGATCCACACCCTCTTTGTTCTCATGGAGCAAAATGAAGCTGCGTGGAAGGCGATCAAAGGGAGTAGAACTGTTCCCCTCTTCGGGCTGCAGGAGTCTATGGAGCCTGAGCCAATCCAGGTTGATCCGGGCCGGCTGGTCACAGAGTACAAGACAGGCTTTCGGCAGTTCAAGGGTCTCTATAGGGATATATTTTGCCCGGAGTGTTTCGAAGAACTCAAGAGGTGCGCTGCCATGGCCAAGACCAAGTTTGCCATGCCTCTGAAGACCTGGGTCTTGGTACTGTATGAGACCGCAGCCACTTTCCACCGTTGGACCCACAACCGGACCCAACTGGTCAACCTGGTAACCCCCCTTTACCTTGGCCGAGTTGCGTCCTTTATCAACCAGACCCGAAAGATGACCTCAAGCCAGGCCGAGGAAGTGGTTGAGGAGCAGGCCCAGGTTTTTGAAGACCAGAAGGATTACCTGATCCAGGTTTGGGACGCAAAGGATAAGTAGGGGTCTGCTATGTTTTCTTCCTTATCTTTATGGCCCTGGCATGGGCTGACAGTCCCTCAATCTCTGCCAGCCGGATGATGTCGGCGCGGTCTCTTTTCAGGGCCTTTTTAGAATAGTAAACAAGACTGGTTTTTTTAATAAAGTGATCCACGGAAAGGGCTGAGGCAAACCGGGCGGTTCCTGCTGTGGGGAGCACGTGGTTTGGTCCGGCTATGTAGTCCCCAACAGGTTCAGGAGTGTGAGGCCCGAGAAAGACCGCCCCTGCATTTTGAATACGACCAAGGTATTGGAATGGCTCTTCAAGGTGAAGCTCTAAGTGCTCAGGGGCAATCTGATTGGCAAGGTCAAAGGCAGCGGCAAGATCAGGTACCACAACGATAGCCCCGTACGTTTTTATCGATGCCTCTGCAATGGCCCTTCGCGGAAGGTCTTTCAGTTGCTCCACGAGGGCATCAGACACAGCCCTGGCCAACTGAGAAGAAGTTGTCAGCAGGATCGCGGACGCAAGGGGGTCATGCTCGGCCTGAGATAGAAGGTCGGCCGCGATATAGTCCGGGTTTGCTTCTTGATCAGCGATGACCAGAATCTCACTGGGACCTGCAACCATGTCAATCCCCACCGTGCCGGAAACCATCTTCTTGGCAAGGGTCACATAGATGTTGCCCGGTCCTACAATGACGTCCACTTGCCGAACTGTCTCAGTACCATAGGCAAGGGCTGCGATCCCCCAAGCACTTCCGGCCTTATAGATAGTGTCCACTTCCACCTTATGTGCTGCTACAAGGAGATAGGGGTTTACCTCACCGGTTTTGGTCGGAGGGGTGGTAATACAAATATTTTTGACACCTGCGATCTTGGCAGGGATGCATCCCATCAGCACCGAGGAGACCAGAGGTGTTTCGCCACCTCTCCCTCCGGGCACATACACACCTGCAGCACTGACCGGCCGAACAAGCTGACCCAGCACCGTTCCGTCGGCATTGGTTGTAAACCAGGATTGCTCAACCTGATGCCTGTGAAAGGCCTCGATTTGTGTTGCAGCCTTGTTAAGGCTCCTGAGAAACCCTTTGTCTACACGACGACGGGCCGTATTGATCTCGCTCTTTGTCACCTTCAGGGAGTCTGCGGTGAGCCTGGGGGCATCAAAGCGGTTAATATATTCGATCAAGGCCCTGTCTTTGTTTTTTCGAACATCTGCAAGTATCCTTTTAACAACCTGGACATCCCTGGCCTTGAAGGCAAGATGGCGGTTCACGATTGCATCCAGCCTTTTCCGGGCAGCCGCTGAGGGGAATCTGAATATTTTCATTTTGACAGCCAAGAAGCCATTTGATATTTTTGGATCTGTGCGGTTAAGAAACTATTGAAAATCTATCACGAAAGCACGAAAGTGCGTAATGTTCTCAAGGCGAATGCCGCAATACACGAAATAAGACCTGGAAATCAAGTTGCTAAGATTTTTTTCGTGTTTTCAAGCTTTCGTGTTTTCGTGATAATTCTTTTTTGCGTGTTTTGCATAATCTGATATGTAACCGCACAGGTCGATATTTTTTGTTTACAAACGAAACACAGCCCCAAAGTAATCCACTGCCCTGCGGAGGCCTTCCTCAAGGGGGACTTGGGTTTTGTAATTCAGGGTTTGCTCGGACAGAGTGATGTCAGCCCAGGAATGGCGCACATCGCCAGGTCTGGGATCGGTATAGACGGCCTCTGCATCCGCCCCTGTAATCTTTCTCAACAGGGCTAAGAGCTGGTTCAAGGTGAGCTTGCCACCGCAGGCAAGGTTCATAACCTTGCCTGGAGCGTCCTGGGCCTCTACTGCAAGCAGGTTCCCATAAACGACATTATCCACATAGGT
>DAOURD010000074.1:0-6072 GCA_030625295.1 Desulfobacterales bacterium
GGGTCATCGACCTGGGCCCTGATGGCGGTGATGCCGGAGGCCGGGTCGTTGTGGCAGGCTCTCCGGAAGAGGTAGCAAACCACCGCGAATCTCACACCGGACGGTTCTTGAAGGTGTATCTGGCCGGCCGAGGCCGGTTGAAAACCGGCGCAACAGTCACCCCCACCCGAACCCTCAATACTATTGAATTAAGGGGTGGTTCGACAAAAACCCCCCCTTGCCCCCCTTTAGTAAAGGGGGGTTGGGGGGATTTTATGGGGCAGGGTGGGGGTATTGCCATAAGGGGCGCCAGGGAACACAACCTGAAAAACGTAAGCCTTTCTATTCCGCGCAACCAGCTTGTGGTGCTCACAGGTGTCTCCGGCTCAGGCAAATCCACGCTCGCCTTTGACATTCTGTTTGCCGAGGGTCAGCGCCGTTATCTGGAAAGCCTTGCCCCGTATGTGCGACAATACGTGAGGGTTCTTGAGCGGCCCGAGGTCGATGTGGTGTCCGGGCTTCCACCCACCGTGGCCATTGAGCAGCGCGTCAGTCGTGCCAGCCGGCGCTCCACTGTGGCGACACTGACCGAGATCTACCATTTCCTCAGGCTTCTATACAGCAAGCTCGGCACTCAGCACTGTCCGGGATGCGGTCGCAAGTTAATCCCGCCGAGGACGGGAGAGGCCGTGGCGGACCAGATTTCGGGTCGCTACAGGAAAAAGCGCGCCATTCTCTTGGCACCCAAAGTGGCAGGGCGGAAAGGCTTTCACAAGGATGCGCTGGCCCAGGCCCTGCGCAGGGGTTATGGAGAGGCCCGCATTGACGGCACGCTGACGACCCTTAAGGAAAACATGGCCCTGAGCCGATATCACGAGCACAACATCGAGCTTGTGGTAGGACGGCTTCCAACAAAAGATCTTGAGCAGATCGTGGCCCGGGGCCTGGAAGAAGGGGGCGGCAGCCTCCTGGTCATAGACCGTAAAGGGAATGAAGAAGTCTTTAGCATGCGCGGCATCTGCCCAGCCTGCGGTATGGGCGTGCAAGACCTGGATCCTCGACTCTTTTCTTTCAACAGCAAGCACGGGGCGTGCCCGGTGTGCGAGGGATTGGGTGTGGTGGAAGATCTGTATGAAGATGAACACACGGTCTGTCCCCAATGTGGCGGGAGCCGCCTGAAGCAAGAGGCCCTATCTGTTAAAATCGGGGGCTATTCCGTCTGGGACCTGGTGCAGCACCCGGCCGGCCAGGTGCGCAAGATTCTCGAAGGGCTCTCTTTTAGCCGTCGGGAAGCGCCTATTGCCAAGCCGGTCCTGGCTGAGATCGTGACACGCCTTTCTTTGCTGGATCGGCTCGGGTTGTCGTATCTGGCCCTGAGCCGAAGCGGTGATACGCTCTCTGGCGGCGAGGCCCAGCGTGTCCGGCTGGCAGCCCAGCTTGGATCGAATCTGACCGGGGTCTGTTATGTCCTGGATGAGCCCACGATCGGGCTCCACGCCAGGGACAACCGGATGCTGCTTGACGCCCTCAAGGAGCTCAGGGAGCGTGGCAACTCGATCCTGGTCGTGGAGCATGATGAGGAGACCATACAGGAGGCCGATTACATCATCGACCTCGGCCCCGGAGCCGGCCGGGAAGGGGGGCAGGTCGTGGCCTGTGGGAAATTGGCCGACCTAAAGAGAGTTCCCTCGTCGGTCACAGGGGCCTCGTTCGACGGGCATCCCCACCGAATCACTTCTCGGCTCAGGCCCTACAAGGAGCGACCGTGCCTCAAGATTCTGGGTGCTGCCAGGTACAATCTAAAAGGGATCGATGTCGATTTCCCTCTGGGTACCTTGATCTGTGTGACCGGGGTTTCGGGCTCCGGCAAATCCACCCTGCTCAAAGAGACGCTGTATAAAGGGGTGCGGAACCTGCTTCTGAAACAGCGACGTCATGCCGGTCGCTGCAAGGGGATCGAGGGGTGGAAGGCGCTCGATCGTGTGCTTGAGGTGGATCATAGTCCTATCGGCCGCACTCCCCGGTCGGTGCCTGCTTCATACGTAGGATTCTTGTCAGAAATACGAAAACTCTTTGCCCTGACACCGGAGAGCCGGGCGCGAGGATACAAGCCCGGACGTTTTTCATTCAATGTAGCCGGAGGCCGATGCGAGGCCTGCAAGGGGCACGGCTCCCTGAAGGTTGCCATGAGTTTTCTCCCGGATGTTTATGTTCACTGTGAGGTCTGCGAGGGCCGGCGATTTAATCAGGAGACCCTGGATATCACTTACAAGGGAAAAAACATCTCAGAAGTCCTGGAGCTCACTTTTGATGAGGCAACAAAGTTCTTTTCTGCTGTGCCGTCTATTCGCCGGGCCGTTCAGGTGGTCTGCGACATTGGCCTCGGTTATCTGTGCCTGGCACAACCCAGCCCCAGCCTGTCAGGCGGCGAGGCCCAGCGCATCAAGCTAGCCGAAGAGCTTGCCAAGCCCTCACGAGGGCGCACCCTTTACATCCTGGATGAACCTACCACAGGCCTCCACCTGGCCGATGTTCAAAGGCTCGTAAAAGTGCTGCAGGCCCTGGTAGATGAAGGAAACACAGTGGCTGTGATTGAACACAATATGGAGATCATAAAGGAGGCCGACTGCATCATTGATCTCGGCCCGGAAGGAGGGGATGAGGGGGGCCGCGTGGTGGCAAAAGGTTCTCCCCCGGAACTCCTTGCTAATCCTGACGGGTCTTACACGGCCCGCTATCTGAAGAAATACCTTAAAGGGAGCTTGTCACAGGATTAACAGCAATTCTCGGTAAAATCTGAAGGCCTGGAGATTGCTTCGCTTCGCTCGCAATGACACAAAAGGTTTTCGTAATGTCATTGCGGGGCAGATAGTTATGTTGTGGGTTTTGTCTTTTAAAGATCCTTTTTATTCCTCTTATTCCATTTACTTCTTTTAGTTCTTTTAGTCGTGGTGTATTCTTCAATTGCTGGGGTACTACGAATATCTCAAAGTCTTCTTTATCAACCTCTCCAACTTTTTGAGAAGTTACCAAAAGCTATGCTAAAGATACGCAATTTCAGTATTATCGCACATATCGATCATGGCAAATCGACACTGGCCGATCGTCTCATTCAATATGCAGGCCTTGTAACCGACCGGCAGTTCCGCGACCAGATCCTGGACACCATGGACATTGAACGGGAAAGGGGAATTACTATCAAGAGCCAGACCGTTACTCTCCCCTATACCAGCAAGAAGGGGGAAGAATACAGCCTCAACTTGATCGATACGCCGGGGCACGTCGATTTTTCTTATGAGGTGTCCCGCGCTCTGGCCTCATGCGAGGGAGTGCTCCTCCTTGTGGACGCCTCCCAGGGGGTGCAGGCTCAGACGCTGGCCAACCTCTATATAGCTATGGAGCACGATCTGGCGATTGTCCCGGTAATCAACAAGATCGATCTTCCTTCAGCTGATATAGATCTGGTCAAGGAACAGATTGAAAACGAGCTGGGGCTTGATTCGGAATCGGCCATCTTGTGTTCCGCTAAAGAAGGGATAGGGATTGAAGCGATTCTTGAAGCAATAGTAGAACGGATTCCAGCTCCCACGGCTGATATCCATAACCCGCTTACAGCACTGATATTTGACGCCAACTATGACCCTTTTAGAGGGACCATCATTAGCTGTCGCATTTTTGATGGATCGGTACGGCCAGGAGACATTATCCGGTTAATGTCGAACAACGCCACTTACAAAGTTGAAGAGGTGGGCATCTTTAGGCTGAACCGGGAGCCGAGAAAAGAGCTTCCCACAGCATCGGTCGGCTATATAATTTCAGGAATAAAGACCGTAAGCGACACTCGGATAGGGGATACAGTCACGCTTGATTCCGATCCGGCCCCCGCTCCTCTTCCCGGATTCAAGGAAGCAAAGCCTGTGGTCTTTTCCTCCATATACCCCGTCTCTTCTGAGGATTATCCATCCCTTGTGGAAGCACTTGAAAAATACAAACTCAATGATGCCGCCCTGGTCTATCAAAAAGATTCTTCCGCGTCCCTCGGCCAGGGGTTCCGTTGCGGCTTTCTGGGGTTGCTGCATTTGGAGATATTCCAGCAACGACTTGAGCGAGAGTACGATCAGTCTATTATCATGACCGCACCCAGCGTCCGGTACCGGTTTACATTAAACAAGGGCAATACTGTGACTGTTGATAATCCGCAGTATTATCCGGATCCAGCCGAGATCAACAGTGCATCCGAGCCTTTCATCAAGGCAAGCATCATCATGCCGGAACGTTATATGGGAGCAGTTATGAAACTTTGCCTGGCACGCCGCGGCATCAATCCGCGTACCAGCTATCCCACGCCGGGAAGGATCGAAATCACCTTTGACATGCCGCTCGCTGAGGTGATCTTTGACTTCTACGACAAGATGAAAACCATCACCCAGGGATACGGTTCCTTTGACTACGACCTTATTGATTATCGGGAGAGTGATCTGGCCAAGCTGGATATCCTGGTAAATGGCGAGAGGGTTGATGCTTTATCACTCATTGTCCATCGCGATCGAGCAAGGGAGTGGGGAGTAAGGGTATGCGACCGGCTGAAGGAAGAAATTCCCAGGCATCAATTTAAGATTGCCATCCAGGGTGCGGTTGGTGGAACAATAATCTCGCGTTCCACCATCCCGGCCTTTCGCAAGGATGTCACCGCCAAGTGCTACGGAGGCGACGTCACCCGCAAGCGAAAACTTTTGGAAAAGCAGAAGAAGGGCAAGAAACGAATGAAGATGGTCGGTTCCATCATGATTCCCCAGAGCGCTTTTGTGGCTGTGTTAAAGACTGACAATGAGTAATGGCGAGAGTCCCGGTCTTTATATACACGTGCCCTTCTGTAGGACCAAATGTCCCTATTGTGATTTTTATTCCGTAACCTCCCTTTCACTTATCCCTGATTGGTTGGATGGACTCCGCAAAGAGGCTGTTTTCTATAAAGACCATTTTGCCGCCTTTGACTCCATCTATCTGGGCGGCGGCACCCCGACGTTGCTGGCTGAACACGAGCTGGCCGCCTTGATGGATTGTCTTTTCAACAATTTCACATTCTCCCCAGATACAGAGATCACCATTGAGGCAAATCCCGATGACATCACCCCGGATAAACTGGGAGTTCTTCGGGGCATTGGGGTGAATCGCATCAGCCTCGGTGTTCAGTCCTTTGATGACAAAGAGCTTCAATACTTAAGAAGAAGACACACCGCCCCGGAGTCGGAGCTGGCCCTGGAGCGGATCAGGGCTTGCGGGTTTACCAACGTTGGTCTGGATCTTATGTATGGATTTGAAGGGCAGACAGAAGCTGGATGGGTTCAGACCATAAAGCGCGCCCTTGGTTTTAGACCGGAACATCTTTCATGTTATCAGATGGCACTTGAAGAGGGGACACCGTTTGGGAAAATGCTGGCACAAGGCCGGATGAAACTGTTGGGAGAAGAGGAGGAACGGGAATTTTTCCTCTTGACCTCCAGGTTACTTGAGAAGGAGGGGTATATCCACTACGAAATATCGAATTTTGCCATGGGTAAAGAATATATTTCCCGCCACAACAGCAAATACTGGCGACATGTCCCTTACCTGGGGCTCGGGCCTGCGGCACATTCATTCCGAGAAGACGTCCGGTGGTGGAACCTGGGGTCTATCGAAAGCTATTGCAAGGCACTTGTCTATGGTAAACTCCCGGTTGCCGGAAGTGAGACCCTCTCTGAGGAACAGCATCGACTTGAATCGCTCTACCTGGGCTTTAGAACCAGTGCCGGAGTTGATCTTGAACTTGTACGCAACCAACCGCGCTTCGATATGATTCTCAGCGAGTTACAGGAATCCGGATTGGTGCAGGTCCACATGGGCAGGGCGATCCCCACCAGAGAGGGCTTTCTTGTGGCGGACAGCCTTCCACTGCTGTTTGCTGACTGGTAAATTGCGGTCTTCCTCCTTTTCCTCCCAAAGCTTTATTTTCAGGTTTGACCCAGATGCTCTTCCTCGGGCTGTGATGTGCTCCCAAGATCATTAAGCTACTGTGTGCATGCAGTTAATTAATTCGCTTACTCCAACAGTTGC
>DAOURD010000023.1:0-8652 GCA_030625295.1 Desulfobacterales bacterium
AGGATAAATTTCAAAGTGTAACAATTTGATTTTTATGATTTTCTAATAATAACAACGCTCATATTGTCAAGAAATGTAGCTCATTTATACCAAATTACATCTACATACATCTACAAATGCATATAGATGTAATCTCATATAAATCAATAAAGGTAACTTCTCCAAAAATTCTGGGGAATTAGATCATAAAATCGTAAGTTTTCAATAGATTGGGGTAAATCATATGCCCCGAACTTATTGAGAAGTTACAAAATCCTTGACCAAGCACCTAATTTTAATTAGTTTTTTCGAAGTTTATTTGCCCGTATGTTCCACCTGCCTCAAACAGTATTCTTGAAAGGGCAAAATATGAAGCGGGATGATCTTCAGGAGCTCCATTACATAACAGCTATAAGCAATGTTGGCTCAATTATGTCTCATGGCATACTTTCACATAAACGTGTGAAAAGGATACAGCATGATTCTGTTGCAATGCAGGTGATACAGGACCGAAGAAGGAGTGACCGAGATGATAAAAATATTGTCAGGCAATCTACTTGGATCCAAAGCCCAAACCCTCGTCAACACGGTAAATTGTGTTGGTTTGATGGGCAAGGGAATTGCACTCCAATTTAAGGATCAGTTTCCTGAGATGTTTAAGGACTACGTCGTTGCATGTAAACGCAAGGAACTTAGACCGGGCAAACCGTATCTATATAAAAGGCTATTCCCGCCATGGATTCTAAACTTTCCCACCAAAGACCATTGGAGATCTGTCTCGCGCATGGAGGATATCGCTCAGGGTTTAAATTACTTGCTCGAGCATTACAAGGAGTGGGGTATCACATCATTGGCCGTGCCTCCTCTTGGATGTGGTCACGGTCAACTTGACTGGAAAGTGGTTGGGCCAACATTATATCGCTATCTAAGTCAATTTGATATTCCTGTCGAGATGTATGCCCCTTATGGCACACCTCATGACGAGCTGCAGGAAGAATTCCTTTCCAAAGAACCGGTTTTAACGGCAGGTGGAGAATCACGCGCCAGTAAGGGAGGGATCGAGCCCGCCTGGGTAGCTATAGTGGAAATCTTAAATCGAGTGGAACATGAGCCTTACCACTGGCCCGTTGGTCGTACTACATTTCAAAAAATAGCTTACGTTGCAACTCGTGAAGGACTCCCTACCGGCTTGCATTACCAGAAGGGAAGCTTTGGTCCATTTTCACGGGAACTCAAGGTTCTCATTACACGTTTGGTCAATAATGGCCTGATACGTGAAGAACGCCTTGGCCGTATGTTCGCAATCAAGGTCGGCCCAACCTTTAAAGATGCTCACAGGGCCTATCACAAGGACTTGGCACGATGGGAACCAATAATTGAGAAGATAGCAGATCTTTTCGTGCGTTTGCAGACAAAACAGGCTGAGGTTGTGGCAACTGTTCTTTTTGCCTCCGACATGCTATCCAAAACAAACAAAGAAAAACTATCTGAGTTGGAGGTATTGGATGGAGTGATGATGTGGAAGCAAAAGCGACGTCCGCCACTTGATAAGGGGGAAGTGGCGTACATGATACGCAATTTAGCTGCCCTGAGATGGTTAGATGTCAGGCCCAGCATAGATTTGCCAATACAAGAGGAGGCATTAGCCGTTGTCTGATCAGAATGATCGCAGACTCATAGATGGCTATCTTCCTTTTAGGGCCATTTCAAAAGAAGCCTCGCGGGAAAAATCAATCCGAAAAGGTCATCTTTTCGCTCTTTTTCATTTTCGCATCTGGTTGGCAATTTTAAAATAGATTGGAAAGAAAGTGAGCGGATTTTAAAGGATGTTGTTAAACCCCAGGTCCCTGAATTTCACCGAGTGAGAGTAAAACAGAACATGAAAACCTCATCGGATACAGAACGCTTTGCAAGGTATCAATCAATAGTCAATGTTCTGTTGGCAAACGATTCCTTTTATAAGCCTGATATATATGACGCCCTGAAGGGTGAGAAGGCGGCATTCATTGGCCGGGTGATCAACGAACTGGTTCGAGACGGTTATCTAACCGAAAACGGCTTAAAGTCAAAGCCTTTCTATTTATGGTCAGACAAAAGAGATAAACTTGATGCAGGGCGGTGGATCGACAACCTGGTTTTTACTGCCACTGTCAAACGCTCCCCCTCTGATGACCGCCCAAGGGAGCGCCTTCTCCGCCTTGGGCCGGCAGAGCTCAAGGCTTCAGAGCTTATGGCTATCCTGATTCGTTCCGGCCTTCAGGGTGAGTCTGCCATACAGGCCGGCGAAAAACTGGCAGCTTTTTTTGGAAACGACCTTGAAAAACTCTCTATGCAAGCAAGAGGAGAACTTAAACAGATCAGCAGAGCCATTGGAGAGACAGCCTATTGTCAAATCATGGCCGCCCTTGAGTTGGGCAAAAGAATGGCAAATCAGCAGGCAGGTGAATCCTCTCCAAGTTATAAAATCCGTAACACCTCCGATGCCCTCGCTTATTGCAAACAGCATTTTGCGAGGCTGGCGCGGGAGGCCAGACAAGAGGAATTTCATGTAGTCCTGCTGGATGAAAAGCACAATGTCATAAAGCCGGAAAAGATCACTGTCGGACTGATAAACAAAAGTTTGGCCCATCCCCGTGAAGTCTTTAATCCGGCTATTCGTGAATCAGCCTCGGCCGTTATTCTGGTGCACAATCATCCCAGTGGAGACCCCACGCCCAGCCAGGATGATAAGACAATAACCAAAGAGCTTAAAAAGGCTGCTGAAACGCTCGGCCTTCGAATCCTCGATCATATCATCTTCTCGAAAGATAAAATCCTGAGTATGGTTGATGAAAAGATGTTATAGATTCTCGACATGAGGCAATAGCCATGAACGAAAATGACAGCAATGAGGCCAAAACCAGGCGGGATTTCATAGACAAAGCCCTTAGAAAAGCCGGGTGGGGTCCCATTGTCCCCTTTCAAACAGGTGCTCAATACGATCACGGTTCTATTGAAGAATACTCTACAAAAACAGGTCCGGCCGACTACATACTGTTTCAAGAGGGGAAGGCATTGGCTTGCGTTGAAGGCAAGAGAGTAAGAATAGGGCCGCAAAATGTCCTTCAGCAGGCAAAAAGGTATGCCAGGGGCTTTCAGGACGGTACTTGTTCCTTGGGCGCCTTTGGCGAGTACCATCTTCCATTTGTCTATTCCACCAATGGGAAAATCATCTGGTTTCAAGACCTGAGGGACCCCCTGAATCTCTCCAGAGAGGTTGCCGCGTTTCACACCCCTCAAGCGCTCATGGAGATGTTGAACAAGGGTGAGGCAGCAGCCGAGTGGCTTGCAGAAAATGAAGTGGATGATAAGTACTTGTGGCCCTTTCAAATCGAAGCCATAGAAGGTGTGGAACAGGCCGTTATAGATCGCAGGCGACACATGCTGGTAGCCATGGCCACAGGCACGGGAAAAACCTTTACGATCGTGAATCTGATCTACCGCTTGATGAGATCCGGTTATGCCAAACGCGTCTTGTTCCTGGTGGATCGAAGGGTCTTGGCGGCCCAGGCTGTTATGGAAATGGCCAGCTTTGAGGCGGAACCGGGCCGGAAGTTTGATAAATGTTATGAGGTCTACAGTCAAAAGATCCGGAGAGAAGATCTGGACGAAGATATCAAGTTTGATCCTAAACTGCTCCCACCTGAATATCTGACAAATCCAGCTACCAAGCACAGCTTTGTCTATGTATCGACCATTCAACGCATGCGGATCAATCTGTTCGGCTATGAGGGGATGTTTCGTGCCCCGTCATGGGATCAAGACGATGACTCTGATGCCTCGAAACTGGACATCCCCATCCATGCCTTTGATCTGATCATTGCTGATGAGTGTCACCGGGGATATACGGCCCAGGAAGAAAGCAAATGGCGCGAGGTTTTGATGCATTTTGACGGAATAAAAATCGGACTCACTGCCACACCCGCGGCCCACACCAAGGCTTTTTTCAAGGAGATTGTCTATCGCTATGATTATGAGCGGGCCGTCCGGGAAGGCTTTCTGGTCGATTATGATGCCGTAGCCATCCAATCTGATATCACCGTCAACGGGGCCTTCCTTGAAGAAGGGGAAGAAGTGGGGCTGATCAATACCAAAACCGGCCAGCTTCGTTTTGAGATCCTGGAAGACGAAAAGGAGCTTCCGGCCCCTACCACGGAGATCGACTGGACAGCGCCGGATAGAAACAGAAAGATTGTCCAGGAAATCAAAAAGTATATCCTGGAGCAGGAAGAACAAGTCGGACGCTTCCCAAAGACCTTAATCTTTGCGCAAAATGATATCGAGCATATATCTCACTGTCAGCGGTTAGTTGAAATCTTGAGGGAGGAATTCAACCGGGGGGATGATTTTGTGCAAAAGATTACCGGCAGCCCATCGGTTGATAGGCCCCTTCAGAGAATCCGCGAGTTCAGAAATCGTCGAAATCCGGCTATCGTGGTTACAGTGGATATGCTTTCTACTGGTGTGGATGTACCCTGGCTTGAAAATATTGTTTTCTTGCGGCCCGTGAAATCGAGAATACTCTTTGAACAGATGATGGGCCGGGGCACCCGGCGCTGTCGGGAAATCCACAAAACCCATTTTACGGTCTTTGACTGCTTCAATGGCACCCTTTTGGAATACTTCAGAAAGACGACAGGCATTACGGCCGAGGCCCCTGTGAAGGCAACCAAACCCATCCGGGAGATCATCCGTGCCATTGCGGACAACGAGGATCGGCAATACAATATCAGGGTCTTATCCAAACGGCTTCACCGGATATCGAATAATATAACACAGCAAGGAAGACTCCAGTTTAATTATATCCTGGGTTGTGATATAGCTGAATTTGCTCGAATCTTGCCCCGCAGGCTTGATCAGGAAGGGGAGCAGACCATCCGCACATTGCAGAGCGAGGCATTTCTCGATTTGTGCGAGGATTATCCGCGGCCCCAAAAGAAATTCGTCAGGGCCAACGGGGCTGAAGATTATGTGAGTTCAAGGATTATTTTCAGGGCCAAGGACGGCAGGGAACTCGGCCCCCAGGACTACTTGCAGGAATTTGAAAGATTTGTACGAGAAAACCCGGAGCATATTCAGGCCCTGGAAATCCTTCTGAATCGGCCCAAAGATTTTGATACCGGGCAGTTGAAGGCATTGCGGGATACACTGGCCGTAAAGCCTGACTCTCTTGTGGACAAGTTTACGGAAAAGAATCTGCGGCGGGCCTACAGCAAAGAACTGGCAGATATCATCTCCATGATCCGCCACGCAGCAACCGGCGGAGAATTGCTCACAGCAGAACGAAGGGTGGACAAAGCCCTGATGAAGGTCAAATCAGATCGCGCTTTTACAGAGGAAGAGGGAAAATGGCTGGCCCTCATCAGAAGACACCTGATCGAAAACCTCTTGCTGGAAAAGGAGGATTTCGATTTTCTGCCCATTTTTACGCGGGAGGGGGCCTCGTGGGGTAAACTAAACAGGGTCTTTGCCGGCGACCTGGAAACCATCATTCACGAAATCAACCAGGCCATTGCAGCCTGATGCTGAATTTTACATTGGACAGGATTTACAGGATAGACAGGATAAGGCAAGAAAATCCTGATGATCCTGTTAATCCTGTCAAAATGGGAGGTTTATGGCTGACATAGTAGGCAAACTCTGGGGATTCTGTCACACCCTGCGGCATGACGGCATCGACTACGGCGATTACATCGAGCAGTTGACCTACCTCTTGTTTCTCAAGATGATTGAGGAGAAAGGGGCGGAAATACCTTCTGAATATGCCTGGTCTGTTTTAAAGGAAAAATCGGGCGTTGATCTGACGGACCACTATATGGCCACCCTTCGGGGGCTCGGAAAACAGCCGAACATGTTGGGAGACATTTACGGTGGGGCCATGTCCCGGTTCAGCAACCCTGTCAACCTCAAACGCCTGGTCAATCTCATTCACGAGATTGAATGGACCGCCCTCAAGGTGGACGTAAAAGCTGCGGCCTATGAGGGGCTGCTGGAAAAGTCTGCTTCCGAGGGAAAGAAAGGGGCCGGGCAATACTTCACCCCGCGCATTTTAATCCAAACGATTGTTCGATGCATGCAGCCCGATCCTCGAAAGAGTAAAGACTTTACCATCCACGACCCTGCGGCAGGGACCGGGGGTTTCCTGGTCTGCGCATATGAATGGCTGATGAAGAAAGCAAAAGGGGCCCTTGAGCGTGCGGATGCCAAACGCATTCTCACCTCTACATATTCCGGAACCGAACTTGTACCCCGGCCCAGGAGACTTGCCTTGATGAACCTTTATCTTCACGGCATTGAGGCCAACATCTATTTGGGAGATGCCATTTATGAGCCGAAAAAGGGAGGCCCCTATGAGTGCATTATGACCAATCCTCCCTTTGGAACCAAGGGGGCCAATCAAGCGCCCACTCGCGATGACTTCACCATTGCCACCAGTAATAAACAGCTCAATTTTGTCCAGCACGTGATGAGCATCTTGAATCCAGGCGGTCGCGCAGCCATTGTTGTGCCCGACAATGTCCTGTTTGCAGATCAGGCCGGTGAGGTATTCAAGATCCTCACCGAGGACTGCGACCTCCACACGGTCATCCGCCTGCCCAATGGCACCTTCACCCCTTACAGCCCAGGCACCAAGACCAATGTCATCTTCTTTACCAAGGGCTATTCGACAGAAACAGTTTGGGTCTACGATGCCCGCACCAATGTTCCGAGTATTACCAAGAAAGACCGTCCTCTCACCCCTCAGCACTTTGCAGAGTTCGAGACCTGTTTCGGACGAAACCCCAATGGCCGGGGCAAGCGTGATCCCAAGAAGTCCAAAGAGGACCGATGGCGTTCTTTTCATATTAGCGAGGTTAAAGAACGCGACTTCAAGATCGACAGTCTTAAGTGGCTAAAGGATGAGTCGCTCGACAATAGCGATGAATTGCCAGAACCGGAGGAGCTGGCGACTGATGCTATTGCTGAACTTGAAAGTGCGGTTGCGGATTTGAGTGCCATCATCTCGATGCTGGAGAACAACAACACTTTCGAGGCACGCCAGACTCGGGGGGAAGGTAAATAATGATCTTGGCTCGCTCCAATCCGACGATCGCAGATCAACAATTAGCGGGGAGTGATTTGCCTGAAGGTTGGGCATCTCCCTCATTGAGGTCTTTGGTCACTTGGAGGAAAGGTAAGAAGCCTGATACGTTGCGCGAAGCTTCATGGCCAGGTGCTGTTCCATACATAGACATACAGGCATTTGAGAAGTGGAACATTCGGCGCTATGCAGACCCAAGTTCCTCGGTTTTGGTTGATGCTGACGATATCGTTGTAGTGTGGGATGGTGCGCGTTGTGGACACGTTGGCAAATCGCCCACTAGCGGGGCTCTTGGGTCAACTTTGGGAACAGTCAAACCAGACTTTGTTGAGTCGGACTACATACTTCGATTTCTCCAATCATGTTACGATACCATTAATTCTAATCCGCGTGGTACCGGTATTCCCCACGTTGAACCTGAGTTGTTCTGGAATCTTATGTTGCCGTTGGCTCCCCTGGCCGAACAAAAGCGGATCGTGGCAAAGGTCGAGCAACTCCTCGCGCGAGTCAACGCTGCGCGGGAGCGTCTGGCTAAACTCCCAGAGATCCTCAAGCGCTTCCGTCAGTCCGTCCTCGCCGCCGCCTGTTCCGGCCGCCTAACAGCTGATTGGCGAGAGAACCAGACAAATATTACACCAGTGGAATTTTCAATTCAGGAAGTTCTGCGTCTTCGCAAAAAACAATGGGTGCTCGAAAAGGGCTCTGCTAAAAAGTACAAACTGCCACAAACCGTAAGGACTGACACTTTACCTATAGTGCCAGAAGACTGGGAATATGTTAGTTCCGACGCGCTATTCTCATTTGTGACGAGTGGATCAAGGGGATGGGCAAAATACTACTCAGAGTCTGGTTCAACCTTTATTCGCATTGGAAATTTGGACCACGACACAATTACTTTAGACTTATCGCAGATTAAGCGTGTCAATCCACCGAGAGGAGCAGAACGACAGCGGACGCGAGTTCAACCAGAGGATATTCTTATCTCAATTACTGCCGATGTGGGAATGATAGCCTTGGTTGCGAATGGGCTAGACGAGGCATACGTGAATCAGCATGTTGCGATTGCCCGGCCGGTTGACGGCGTCTACCGACCATGGTTAGCTTGGTATTTGGCATCTACAGAAGGCGGCCAGGCACAATTTCAAAATCTTCAGCGGGGCGCAACGAAAGTAGGTTTGGGACTCGACGACATTAGGTCTGTAGCAGTCCCGTTTCCGCCGGTAGAGGAGCAGGGAGAAATTGTCCGCCGCATTGGAGTGCTTTTCAAGCTGGCCAATGCAATTGAAAAGCGGGTTACGGCGGCGACGGCGCGGGCAGAAAAGCTGACCCAGTCGATCCTGGCTAAGGCCTTCCGAGGCGAACTGGTGCCCACAGAGGCTGAACTGGCACTGCGCGAAGGCCGCTCCTATGAACCAGCCTCCGCTCTCCTGGCCAAAATAGAAGCTCAAAGGAAAGATGTTAAACCCAAGCGGAAACATGGAAGATCACGGCGGCGGACGAGGAACAAATGACCGGTTCTACGTCATAATAAGGTTAGAAGGTTGCATCTTGAT
>DAOURD010000253.1:0-3776 GCA_030625295.1 Desulfobacterales bacterium
AGGGTCATGCGGTTACGATCTTTGAGTCGATGCCCGAATTGGGTGGAATCCTTCGGTATGCCATACCTGAGTATCGACTACCAAAGAAGATCCTGGATCGGGAAATAAGAAACATAGTTGAAACCGGCGTACATGTGAGGACAGGACAGCGTCTGGGGAAGGATTTTACTGTGGAGGATTTAACCAAAGAAGGCTTTGAGGCTTTCTTTATGGCCACCGGCACCTGGCAAACAAGGAAAATAGGGGTGGAAGGGGAAGATCTGGAAGGGGTCTTTTCCGGGCTGGAATTCCTTAGACGTGTGCGTATTGGTGAAGATGTTCATATTGGCAAAAGAGTGGCTGTGATCGGAGGCGGAAACTCGGCCCTTGATGTAGCCCGGACCTGTCTCAGGATGGGTGCTGAAGAGGTCACGATTATCTACCGCCGTAGCCGGCTGGAGATGCCGGCCAGGGAGCAGGAGGTTAGGGAAACAGAAGCAGAAGGGGTTAAACTGTTTCTTGTGGCCACCCCTTCGAGGATCACCAAAAAAGGGGGACATCTGAACCTTGAAGTACTCCGAACCTGCCTCCGTGAACCGGACGAGAGTGGACGACGTCATCCTGTACCACTTCCAGGCACTGAGTTCGTGATTGAGGCGGATAACGTGATCACAGCGGTCGGCCAGAGCCCTGATCTCTCATTTCTGTCTTCAGGAAGTAAGATCAGTGAACTCGCTCTGTCCGGGGATACCCTCGTGGTTGACCCGGACACCGTTGAAACTAACATAAAGGGCGTTTTTGCCGGTGGGGATGCTGTGAGTGGTCCAAGGACGGTTGTTGAGGCGATTGCAGCCGGTCGGAAGGCGGCGGATTCCATACATTCTTACCTCACTGGAACACCGATAACGCCTCCCCGAAGGGAAGTCGATGTGACCAGAGGGAAGAATCTTGATGAGGTGGCTCTTAAGAACTTTGACGGCATTCAGATCGAGCCGGTTGAGCGGATTCCGGAACGCCCTGCCAATATTCGTGTGGGGGATTTCTGCGAATATACGTTAGGCTTTTCCGAAGATATGGCCCTTCGAGAGGCACAGCGATGTCTGAGCTGCGGCTGTGTGGCTGTGTCCAAATGTGAACTCCGAAGGCTTGCTACAGAATACGATGCGGATCTTTCTGTTTCAGGGACGCCAAAAGCCCCCCAATACGAGATAGACAACAGTCATCCTTTTATCACCATCGATCCAAACAAATGCATCTTTTGCCAGCGCTGCAAGAACAACTGCGAATACCAGGCAATGGAGCTTGATGCCACGGAATTCGATGAGAATGACCTTCCTCTAAACCTTGTGATCAGACTCAACCAAAGATGTACCTCCTGCGGAAAATGTGTGGACAGTTGTCCCACAGGTGCCCTGGTGAAGAAGCATGTCACACTCCCCGTTCCTTTTGATGAATTAAGACAAGTAAGGACCGTATGCGCCTATTGCGGGTGTGGGTGTAATCTTACCTTAAACGTGAAGGGAGAATCCCTTGTGGAGGTGACGTCTGATCCGAGCCATGGCCCCAATTTCGGAGATACCTGTGTAAAAGGTCGATTCGGGTACGATTTTGTCCATCATCCAAAGCGTCTTAAGGTTCCTCTCGTCCGAAAAGGTGATTATTTTAAGGAAACAACCTGGGATGAAGCCCTTGGCCTAATTGCCGAAAAGCTGTTGCAATTAAAAGAAAGATATGGTCCGCAGGCTCTGGCGGCCCTGAGTTCTGCTAAATGTACGAATGAGGAAAACTACATCATGCAGAAATTTATGCGTGCTGCGATCGGGACCAATAATGTGGACCACTGTGCGCGGCTTTGACACGCCTCGACCGTGGCCGGTCTGGCCGCTGCCTTTGGAAGTGGAGCGATGACCAACTCTATGGAGGACATAGAGAAGGCTCATGTCATTCTTGTCACCGGCAGCAACCCTACAGACAACCATCCTATCGTGGATCTGCATATCAGGCGGGCCATGGCCAATCATGGAGCGAAACTAGTCGTGGCCGATCCCCGCAAGTTAGAATTGGTGAACTATGCCCATACCTGGCTTCGTCCCAGACCAGGTACGGACGTGGTCTGGCTCAATGGCCTGATGCACGTCATAATAAAGGAAGGGTTGTGGGATAGGTCCTATGTAGAGGAAAGAACAGAAAACTTCTCTTCATTAAGAGAGACGGTGATAAAGTATGATCCCGAGTTTGTGGAAAGGATCACCGGTATCCCTGCCAAGGATCTCAAGAAAGCTGCCCGCTTTTATGCCGAAGCCGAAGTCGCTACTATCGTTTACGCCATGGGGATTACCCAACATGCTGCCGGCACTGACAATGTGAAGTCCATTGCCAATCTGGCCATGCTGTGCGGGAATGTCGGAATCGAGGGAGGAGGGGTAAACCCACTCCGTGGGCAGAACAATGTCCAAGGGGCGTGCGATATGGGGGCCCTTGCCGATGTGCTGCCGGGGTATCAAAGCCTCTCCGACCAGGGGGTCATAGAAAAATTTGAACAGGCATGGAAGGTAAAGATTTCTCCTGAGCCCGGCCTGGTTGTCACAGAGATCTGGCCTGCTGCAGCCAAGGGGAAGTTGAAGGCCCTGTATATTATGGGCGAAAATCCGGTGGCAAGCAATCCTAATGCCAGCCAGGTGACGGCTACTTTGAAGAGATTAGATTTCTTGGTGGTACAAGACATATTCATGACCGAGACGGCCAATCTGGCCCATGTAGTCCTTCCGGCGGCGAGTTCTGCGGAAAGGGAGGGTACCTTCACAAACACTGAAAGGTGCGTCCAGAGGGTGAGACAGGCCCTTCCCCTGGTAAGCCAGGCCCGGCCGGACTGGCAAATCATTTGTGAACTGGCCGAAAGGATGGGCTACCCCATGGGCTACCGGTCCCCGGAAGAGATCATGGAAGAAATCTCCCGTCTCACCCCGATTTATGGTGGGATTCACTATGATCGTTTGGAAAAAGACGGCCTCCAGTGGCCTTGTCCGACGCGAGATCATCCCGGGACACCAATCCTTCACAAGGGCCGGTTTACCCGGGGCAAGGGGCTATTTCATCCTGTAGAATTCATTCCTCCCAGCGAACTGCCGGATGAAACCTACCCTTTCATCCTCTCCACAGGGCGTGTATTGCACCACTACAACAGCGGCACCATGACCAGAAAG
Organism: Desulfobacterales bacterium; assembly: GCA_030625295.1. GTDB lineage: Bacteria > Desulfobacterota > Desulfobacteria > Desulfobacterales. The sequence goes on from DAOURD010000253.1 coordinate 3,183, forward strand.
GTTCCGGGCCTACAGGTCCTTTACCCTGAGCCGTTGTTGGAGGTCCATCCGAAAGACGCTGAAGAATTCGGTATTGAAGAAAAGTCAATGGTCAAGGTTTCCTCTCGCCGTGGCGAACTGGTGGCCAGGGTCCAGCTTACGACGAGATGTCCCGAGCGGGTTGTCTTTATTCCTTTCCACTTCCGAAGAGCGGCCGCAAATCTTCTGACCATTGATGCCCTGGATGCAGTCTCGAAGATACCCGAGTACAAGGTTTGCGCGGTCAAGGTGGAGGCGTGGAAAAAACGAGCTTGAGCATCAAAGCCGATCCGTGTCAGGTTTTCAGCGCCCTTTATCATAAGCCCGGCGCTATTTTTTTGGAAAGCCAGAGACCTTCCTTTACGGAACGGCACTCCTTTATTGCCTGGGAGCCGGAGAAGGTTTTTAGCGGAGATATCGCAAAGCTTAACAGGGATGATTTCTTTGCTTTTTTATCCTCCCATACCCAGGACTACTTTATAGCTGGCTATATAGGATACGAGGCCTGCCAGTGGATAGAAGACCTCCCCCGGCCTGGCGGCAAGGACACCCCGAATCCCGATATCTGTCTTGCGG
>DAOURD010000327.1:0-3115 GCA_030625295.1 Desulfobacterales bacterium
TGGGACCGGTCCCGGCAATGGACGCAAAATGATGGCCGAACAGGATGGGTTTCTGAGTAGGAACGAAATCTATGTTATCCTGCAACTCCTTGCTCGGGCAAACCGCGTCCGGATTAAGCTTAAAGATTTTGCGGGCCAGAAATTTGCCATACGTATGATAGGCAATCAGGAAAAGTACTGCGATCCCAAAAGCCAGATATAATGAATTCATTGATCTACCTAATTGAAAATTATGTAACCGTTCACGTGGTTACAACGCCCCCGTTTTACCGCAACCTACCGAACTGTAAGCGTTTACAGGGTACTGCAGATGCGAGGCGGAGGGTACGCAGACGTACTCCCTGTACTTCAAGTGCCCGACAACAAAGCAGATGCGGTGCCCTATGAACGCTTACGATAAATCTATTTCCCCTGTGGTCGACTACTGGCCGGTCTCACCGGTATGGCCAGACTCAGGTATCTCCCATTTTCTTCAAACATCAGTTTTTTGTCTACCATCATCCTCAAAAAAGGCACTATCCTGTCCTCGGCTATTCCCGGGAAATGTGCCAGGACTCTTTTAAGCGAACGATGCCTCTGACAAAAAAGATAGATCGCCCTGGATGTTCCCACAAGGCGGTGCGTCGAGGGTTCGGAACCAACCCTCTTCTGGCGTATGATCAAAAAGTCCCGGCCGTCCCGGAAGCTGAGGATGGGTGTATGTAAAGGACCCCTGTTAAGTTCGGCGTATGCCTTTCTCCATGCCCTTACCTTTTTCTTGACCGGTTGCCAGATTTTTCTTTGAAGCCCAAGGTCGCCGCGATAGGCCTGAATCATAAAACGCATGGAGTTAAAAACATGTGGCGGGAATACGGCAGCATAATTCGGATGGTTAAAAACCGCCTTGATCCCGAAGGCATGGGGATCCTGCCACACAGGGCTTCCAAAGCCAAGCCAGAAGTGGACAAACCTCAAAGGACGAAATGGTAGAGCGAACTCAAGATTCTGCAAGGTTTCCTCCACATCCGGAAGGTCACTACCAGGAAAATGGAGTATCAGATTCGAAACATTTACTATGCCGAGTTCTTCGCAGTGTTTCATGATCTCCAGGTTCTGGATGGCCGTGGTCCCCTTGTTGAGCTTTTTAAGCAGTCTTGTGCTGAGGGCCTCAATACCGATTTGGACTTCGTGCACACCTGCGACCTGCATTGCCTCCAACATATGCCTTGGGGTTGTGGCCCGTATCTCGGCAAAAAGGCGAAAGTCCTTGTTCAGCTTGCCAAGCATATCAAAAATCTCTACTGATTCCCTCATCGGAAGCAGGTTATCCATAAAGGCCACAGAGAGTGTCTTGTGCTTTGTGGTCAGGTTGTCGATCTCGGAAATCACTTGCAATGGGCTCTTTGACCTGTAACCGTCCCACTGGAGATTGAGGTTGCAAAAGGCACACCCTGAATATTTCGCAGCACCTTGTAGCCGGCGCCACCAGCATCCCCTGGATATTTCAGCTGAAAGGGTTGGAAAGAAGGCCTTTTGCGGGCTGAATGTCTTGAGCAGATCAAAATAGTCATCGTAATCAGGAGATGGGAGATTGCTCAGGGCCTCCATTTGGTTAAAGGAAACAGAGGTTTTATTATTTGCAGCTTTCTGCGAGACAATCCCCGGGATATGGGGTATCTCCTCATGGCTTTGGGAATCTCTGAGATGACGAACCAATTGGCTCAGAGGGAGCTCGCCTTCACCATTGACCACAAAGTCCACCTCGGGAAACACCTGAAACAGGTTCCGGGTTGATTCTCCTGCGAACATAGACCCGCCTATCACAATGGTGAGATCTGGAAATTTCTGCTTGATGCGCTTGATAAAATAAAGCGCGGATGTAAGCTGACAAAGACATATTGAAAAACCAGCTAGGCCGAAGGCTCCCCAGTCTGTGCTGTTGATAAAGGTGTCAGACACCTTCTTAACCTGAAAGGCCAGGGTTTCGAGACCTGCCTTTCGGACAATGGGGTTACCGGAGGCCTCCCGGCAGAAGACCTTTCCTATATACTCAAGGCGCTCAGGGAATAACAGTGCGGCATATACGGTTTCCGCCAGCCATGTCCTTTCAGAGATGACCTGATAGAGCCTGTAACCAATGGTTTCTGCTACCTTTAAATAAAAGTGGTGGGCCTCCACCTCCAAATCGGGAAACTGCGTGCCCAGATATGCCTTCAACGTTCCAAGTTGAATAGAGGGACGGCTAAAAAGAGGCCAGGGTGTTGAAACCAAAACAATACGCTCCAATGGATAGGTTCTCTCTGCGGTGAAATCGTTTTTTATTTCAAAGCCCCCTGACGGGAATCAATACCTGGTATAGTGTACATAGTCCTGTTTGAAATCCTCGATGATTTCATTAGTGAGTGTAGGCGGAATATTAGGAATCATTTCCAGGAACGTCTCCGTTGTCACGCGGTAATCTTCTCCTTTGACGTATTCTCTCTCAAAGGCAAGTTGTCTGACCTTCTGACAAAGGTACTCGATATCCGCAGGGGTGAAGAGCGAGATGATTGAGACAATTTTGTCCACGTCAACATCGCCCCGACTGGTGTTGGACAGGTAGTGTTCGAAGATAGTTCGACGACCTTGATCATCCAACCCTCCAACCGGAATGATGCAGTCGAAACGACCTGGCCGTAACAGGGCTGCATCGAGTTGCCGGATATAATTGGTCGCGCATACCAACAGGTTTTTTTTGTCCTCTCTTTTCAGGAGGGGTACCTGTTTGAGGAACTCGTTCGTAATTGATTTATCGATTCGGGAGGCGTGATCCCTGCTGCCTGCGATTTCCTCAAACTCATCGATAAACAGGACCGCTTCGTCGAGATTGCGGGCCTTTTCCATCAACCTTTTTAGGTTCGCCCCGAGACGATCTTCTCCATCCGCCACCAAGTTACTGGGGCTAACCTCAACATACCACCACTGAAGTATACCTGCGATTGCCCTGACAAAGTGCGTCTTTCCCGTACCCGGGGGACCGAAAAAGATGATGCTCCGTGGCGGAATGACTGCATGTTTACGCGCGAGTTCTATCTCTGTTAGCGGAAGTATTATTCTCTTATTCACGATTTGTTTAGGAGGCTGGGACTCAGAGATG
>DAOURD010000386.1:0-2574 GCA_030625295.1 Desulfobacterales bacterium
ATGTGGTTTTGGTCAAGTCTATATTACAATAAACGTTCATGACGGTGACATTCTTCACCCCCGAATATGAAAATAATTAGCCAACCACTCGCTACGCTCTCTAGACCCACACAGACCCACACAGACAAAAGACCTTATCCACTGATGGACCCACCAGCGGATAAATTGTCGGCGCCTCTTGGGCGCGTATTGTTTTTGCCCTGCCGACATGGCAGGGCAAAATGTCTGTGTGAGTCTGTGTGGGTCGAGCGAGCGTAGCGAGTGGGTGGCTAATTATTTTCATGCGTGGGGGCGACGAAAGCCACCGTCATGACAGTTTAGTTGGGAATTTGATTTTGTCCTTATTTGTCAAACATTCTCGAGGTTCATCTAGGGACTTGGCAGAGAAGATGTATTTGATAAGATAAATAAGATCTATCTGAAACCAGGCGGAAAAAAATTCTCCGGAGCTACATACTGAGCAAGGATTCCTTACATGTCAACTAATTCCCAGCGCGACTACTATGAAGTGCTTGGCGTCCCACGTGATGCCGACCAGAAGACCATTAAGGAGGTCTTTCGCTCCCTTGCTCTCCGATACCATCCTGACCGCAACAAAGAGCCAGGAGCTGAGGAACGGTTCAAAGAGATCGCCGAGGCCTACGCAGTTCTTTCCGATCCTAAGAAGCGTGCCGAATACGATTCAGGCGGCTTTTCACGAGTTGCTGATTTTTCCCATGAAGATCTCTTTGGCGGTATTAATTTCGAAGACATTTTTAGCGGCCTTGGCTTTGATTTCGATTCTGGTGGCGGGGGACTGTTTGACCGTGTCTTTCGCAGACGTCCCGCTGGTCCGCCACAGGGCGAAAACATTGAGGTAAAACTTGATGTAACGCTCGAGCGAGTGCTTGCTGGCGGCGAGGAGACCGTCAGCTTTACCCGAACCGGCATCTGCCCGGTCTGCCATGGCTCTGGCGCAAAACCCGGCACTGAGCCTCTTCCCTGCAAGGCCTGCAAGGGCCAGGGGCGAATCATCAGTAGCCAGCGCAAAGGGGCTATAACCTTCCAGCGGATAACTACCTGTCCAGCCTGTCATGGTCGTGGTGTAGTGATAGAGAGCCCATGCCCCAACTGCGGGGGACGGGGTAAGGTTGAACAAGAGGAATCTCTTTCGGTCAAAATCCCGGTGGGGGTTGAGGAGGGAACCGCACTGCGCATACCGGGAAGGGGCCTTCCGAGCCGGGAGCCCGGCGGCATACCTGGCGACCTCTTTGTTGTGGTGCGAACCGCGCCCGACTCGCGCTTCAAGCGCATCGGTGCTGATCTCTGGCGCGATGACACTATCGAGGTCGCAGATGCCGTTCTCGGCACTACCAAGGAGGTAGCGGCCCTCGACGGTCCGGTTAAAGTCACCGTCCTGCCCGGCACCCAGCCGGGAACAGTTTTGCGCTTACGCGGCAAGGGACTGCCAGAGTTCGGGGATGGTGCCCGGGGAAACTTATATCTCCGCGTGCAGGTTCATATACCGGAACGGCTTTCTGCGGAAGAGCTTCGGCTTTATGAGCAATTGCGCGCGATAAGTGCAAAAAACCGATAAAACTAACATCCTGAAATTGTAGCCTTTCACGGCTTGAAACTTGAAATTGGAAAATAGCGTGCTAGTCCAGTCTCAAAAAAGGATAGCGCTCGAGATCCTCCCGCGTCCAGATGGACATACCTGCCCGGCTACCCACTGTCTCAACTACCACGATGACATCCGGATTCTGGAATGAGATATCTCCTTTCATTCCTTCCTTTTTCAGTGCATTAAGGAAAAAATCGTCCAGGAAGCGCTCCTCTTTGTTGCTGGCCATTTTCTCCTTGAAACCGCGTCGGTGCATCCGTACGTGAAAGCTCCTATCTGCCAGCATTGACACCCATTTAGAGGCAGCTTCGGTTGCCTTTTCTTTAAACTCCTCTGCTGATTGGAAATTAAAGGTCTGGGTGACAGGCATTACCCGGCTGATAAGACTGAGAATATGAGAGTCCTCTCTTACCCACTCACGGAGAGTCTCCAAAAAATTTCCAATATCATCCACCTTCATGACCAGTATGTTATAAAAATCTGTCTTGGCTACTGGTCCCAGTTCTTCCAAAAGCTCAAATGCCGGTCGAAATCCCCTCTCCCGGACGCTTATGACAACATTCCAATCACGCATGTCATGCCCCTGTCTCTGAAGCTCTCTCAGGTCCTAATTGAAATTCTTGAATCCACTCATCATGAACTGGACTGCTATGACAGCAAGTAATAATCCCATGAGCCGCGTCATCACCCGGATACCCCCCACTCCCATCACTCGATTGATCCACACTCCAAAGTAAAAAATAAGGTAAACGATTATACAGGCTATTATGATCGCAGCCAGCAATAGGACAGTGTTAACAGAGCTGTCCGGTGTCTGTTGCCATACCAAGACAGCGGTTATGGCACCAGGGCCGGCCAGTAACGGCGTTGCCAATGGTACAAGAGCAACATGCTCTTTTTCAACGCCTTCTTGTTCTTCTTCTGAGGTAGTCTTCAGGCCGCTAGGGAACAGACACAGCATCTGTAAGGCG
>DAOURD010000338.1:0-2991 GCA_030625295.1 Desulfobacterales bacterium
GCACCTCGGCCTGGCTTCCAAAGCCCAGGACCCAACTCATCACCTCACGGAGGCCTCCAACCTCCATAGTCATAAGAACGCTTCCGTCCTTGTCTTTCTTGAAAATCTGAGATGGATGCCAGATGTTTTCCTTGAGATACCTTTCCAGAGAGGGGTCGAATTTGATCACGACCTTTTCAACGTCTGTACGGATAACACCAAAAGAGTACCTCATGTATGCATCCAGGTCAAAGTCATCAGGCGGCATAAATCGCTCTTTGGTCACATGGAGAAGTTTGATGCGGTCCAGGACAAACATACGGATTTCATCGTGGACATGGCACCAGCCGATCAAATAAAGCGTGCCGTTAAAGAACCAGACCTTGTATGGGTCTACCTTCCGTGTGGTCTCCTGCTTTGAGGACATGGAGTAATAGCGTATTTCGATCACCCGCAGTTTCAGAACTGCGTCATTGATCTGCTTGATGATCTCCTTGAACCTGGAGTAATCCTTGAAAGGCTTAAAGCCGATGTGAAACGTCTGCTCGATGCGCCTCAGATATGACAAGCTTTCGGGAGGCAGGGTTGAGCGGACCTTACTGAAGAGTTCATCCAAGGATTCATAAAATACTGTGTCTTTGAAAATCCGGAGTATGTCCCGGTAAAAGTACAGACTCATCAACTCTGTGACGGTAAAGGGGACAGGGAGGTGAAACTTGTAGCCTTCGATAAAGCCCCAGCGGGTTTTATTGCCGTATTTCTCGGAGTAGAGGGGGAAACCGGCGGCCTGGATGGCAGCCAGATCTCGCCAGATGGTGCGGGAGGTGGCAGTCTTCTTGTGTAGCAAGTTCAGCCACGGTGATACCCTGCTCTCGGGTCTCAATGGTCCGCAAAATACGCCACTGTCTCGCTAGCTGGTCACCCCGCATGCCGTCCTCCTGCACCAGATATAGGTGACGATCAAGTTGGCTTACTTGTCAATGATTTAAGTGGGTTCTTTATCATCAAGGAACGTCAAAGTAAAGCTTGGAGCCCGACCGGTTCTTTTATCTGCCTTCCTTATAACATAAGACTGTGACAGATACGGTCACAGTAACCAATTTTTTTTGGAATAAGAATGAGATCTGGGGAAAGTGCATTATTCCCCACATGAACGAACTGCCCCAAGACCGAAAAGGGCCAAAACTCGCCGAGATCTCCCTCAAAGGTTATCTCGCCGACAAAACCGCTCAGGTCGTGGCAGTGGGGGGGTGGTGCTGGTCGATATTCCGGACAAAGGTCGCTGATGCGATCCCTCGGCCGACGACTGGGACGTTGGTGCAGAAAGACCGGCGACCGGGACGTTCGGAAAGCGCCGGGATAAACCGGCATAGAGTAGGGGATGAAAGAGCCCTACATGAAAGGAGTAGCTGTTCCATCATGGCCCCGAGTCATGCGCGGGCAACCGTGAGGTTGCACGTGAAGCGTTGACAGGGGAAAGCGTAGGCCAGCCATTGAGCTCCGAAATCACCCTTTCGGGGTGCCGACCTCGTCGGACGGTAGGGAAGGCAACACGGTGTGCGGCGTTACTCAGCGAGTCGCCCACCGGCCCCGCGGAGTCAGAGACCCTGAGCATGCGTGGACACTCTTATGCACGAGAACCGGGAGATCCCGCGAACTGGCCTTGTCTGGTGGCAGAGCGAGGTCCGCGCCGTGAATCTAAGGAGTACGACGGCGATGAACGGTTGCGGGAAGTCGGACAGCTTCATAGTACCTGTGAAGCCCTCGAACAAGGACTGCGGTACGCCGTAGTCTGCGGAGAAGGTGGAGGAAAGGGGGCTGACCAAGGGGAATGAAAACAAGAACCAAACTGGCCAATTCCACTCTGCTCATAATGAAACGCCCTCTCTTTCCACATTTTCAAAGAAGAAAGATCCCAATTCCTTGTTTTTCTGGTACCCGAATAAATCATAAAGCACTGGTGACAAAGGTATATCATGATTCAAATAATGCGCTCTTTTATTCACCAACTTACCTCCGACATTTCAGTATGCGAAGTTTCATCTCCAACAAAGCGTCAAAGGGGATGGGCAGTGTGAATGGGTGCGAACCTGGGGCCTTGACCCACAAAGATTTGTTTGAATCATATCTCAGAAACATTCAGCACATCAGAATGGATCACAGGGCTATCTCAATGGAAAAGGCAGGCTACCAGCAAGGCAGGTGTTTGTAAAGGATTCTGAATGGTTGCTCCTCACTTCTTAAAGTTAAACAGGCAGTTAGGGGTTAGGCGATAGCCCTCTTCAGCCGCATCTGCATCCATTGGCAACGCTTGTTTTGTTGTCTCCAATGTGAGCCCTTTGCAGATTTCAGGCTTGTTGTCAGGATGGCCAACACAAAGATTATCCTTCGTTAGAAGCTCACACGACATATGAACGGTTACAAGCCGTGGCAAAAACTCACAACGCTCTTCGGGAATATTAAGCAAGTTATCGTCAACCTGCACACCATGTAGTTCAAAATACCATTTCTTGTCAGGGTTCATCGGTACACGGATCTTAAACACACCATCCTTAATCCATGTCCCAGTGTCCGGTCCAATAGGGCATTGGAATCCCTTACAACACTCAGCGTCACAATACTTCAACCAGCATAGACAATTATCACACTCTCTCGCCTTCTCAATCATCGTCATCTTATGCTTTTCTTTCTTCATTGAGAATCTCTATACCACGTTGGAGGAAAAAATGAATTGATATCTTGGAGGGATATTATTAGAGGACAGATTCGAAAGTCAGCTTGCAACCGTTGAATAGATAGGCTGGCGCCGCCACAATCTTAAGATACCAAAAGTTGCGATATCTTTTAGAGACCTAAAATATTTCGGCTTTTCAATATGTTACCTTTTAGCCACTATACGTAACAAAATCTTGTTTCTCTATTGATATTGGTACGTTAGATAGCGTTCGAGTGTCATACTTTTTTTGTTCTGTCAAGGACTAAGTGGGTTGCAAGCCGTCCGATGATTCATGC